>JAUWTT010000041.1 GCA_030614585.1 Acidobacteriota bacterium | reverse complement strand
GCCGGGCTTTTGAAACAGCTTTCTGAGCGAATAATCCGATCGAGACGGCTGTGCTTCCCAAGAGAATTCCGTTCTGCAATTTGACAAAATCACGTCGCTTCATTGCTCTCCTCCTCCTGAAAGGCAGCTGGACTTCCAACAGTCATCCAGCACTCAATCTGTATTAATGTCCAGCTACGTATACGGGACGGGAAGTCCCAATTTTGTCAGGGATCCAGGCGCCGCGACCTATCCGTTTCGAACGCGAGACTCTATTCACCCGCCTATTTCGTTGAGCCAAATGTCAAGCCTGGGTGACTCCCAGGTGTAAGGTTTGCCAAGGATATCGAAGTCGCCGTCTCCATCAAGATCTGCGACCCTTGATTCGTGAAGTCCGTAACCGGATGACACAACATGTTCCTCGAAACCACCTTTTCCATCGCCGAGTAGAATCCGCGTCTTCGCCTCCGGATTCTTCCCCAGCCTCATCTCAGCTACGAAGATGTCCAGATTTTCGTCCTTGTCTATATCGATGATGTCGAGACTATGGCCATCCTGCACCGATTCGATGAGCTCGCTACTCACCCATTCCGATCCAATCCACTGGTAAAGGATTAGGGGTGCAGTCCCATCTCCAACCACTAAAACAACCTCCGGCCGGCCGCCCTCGATCAATTGGCCCGCTGCGATGCGGGAGAATGCATAGCTGTTGTCAATCACATGAACTTGGAAGATCATGCCTTCTACATGTTGAAACCAACGACCTCCGCCAAGGATATCCATCTTCCCATCTCCATCGATATCCGCACTGGCGAGTCCTTCGTGTTCGTTAACTCCCTTCCAGCGCGGATACTCACCTCTCTGAGGAGGCTCTTCATCAGAGGAATAGGCATAAATCACGGACAGATCCCAAGGTTCCTTGATCGGCAACCCGGGGACCTCGGCTAGATACAACTTCTGCTCGCCTTGGTTCCAAAACACGAGTTCGCGATCTCCGTCTCCATCAAAATCGCCGAACAACTGATCGTGGTGTTTGGTACTACCTGAGTTCTTGATCGTATGCCGTTTCCATCCCCTTCCTTGTTCGAATTCCGGGTAGGGATTTTCCCACCACCATACTTGGTTACTCTGGGAATCCCCGCCGAAGACCACGTCAGAATCACCATCTCCGTCGATGTCGTGCACGGCCGACCCCGCCTCGATTCGGAGCGCAGCCTTTTCTACGACGTAGCGATCCCAGCCTCTCGCGGTATGTCGGTACCACACCACTGCCGGGGCCTGAGTCCGTTCAGTGACAAGGAAGTCAACGGTTCCATCCCGGTCAACATCAAACACTGCCGTGGCGGTTTGTTGGTTGCCGGCATTGGGTGGCTCTAGAGTCCCCTCAAGACTTGAAATGTGTATCCACGATAGCTTACCGGCTCCGGGGTCTTCTCCGTCCTCTTTCTGCTCCGAACAGGCTGTTACCGCCGGAAATAGAACGCACGCCAAGAAACCGGCCATCCAGATTCGCACGGTCATATCGTCACCTCCAAAATCACAGTTGCTAAGGTAGCACCAACCCAAACCCAAGGCACGTCTTTTTACTTTTGCCGCTTTCCAATGTGGGTAGTAGAATTGTGAGAAATAGAGACGAGCGGTGCTTAGCCTGAGTCTCATCGATGATCTTCTGGGAAGATGACTAAATCGGCATATTGGCCCTGTATTGCGACTCTGATTCTTTTGCTGATCACAGCGCTCGAAGCTGCGGAGCTGTATGAACTTCGCGGTCAGGTGACTTCCCTGGAGGGAAGGCCGCTCAGTGATGGGTTTGTCTTTCTGGAAGGTGCCACCTCCCCCTTTTCGAGCAGCACTCGAACCGCACACGACGGAAGTTTCAAATTCAAGAAACTCGATCCGGCGACGTATCGGATTCAGATTGTAACGGCTTGGGGCGAAATGGAGCGGTCCATCGAGATTGGACCCAGTTCAGCTGACAAGAAAGGGCGAATCAAGATCGCATTTGAGTTTGAGCCTCAGTTCCATGCTGAAGAACGGGCGACGGTTTCACTGAAGCAACTTGCTATCCCTGAGGAAGCAGAGCGGGAATACCGGAAGGCAATAACATCTCTTAACCAGAAGAAGACCGAAGAGGCGGTTGGACACCTGCAGAAAGCGCTTGAGCTGGCTCCTCATTATTCCATTGCGTTGAACCGCCTGGGTACCATCTCCTACATGTCTGAAGCCTACGGCGAGGCTGAAACCTATTTCAGGGGGGCGCTCAGCCAGGCTCCAGACAGCTACCCCCCCGTGGTGAACCTCGGAGCTGCTCTACTCTCGCTGGGAAAGCTGGAGGAAGCTCTGGAATTGAATCGCCAGGCCGTACAGATGAGGCCCCAGGATCCCTTGGCACGGAGTCAGTTGGGGCAGACCTATCAGGCTTTGGGTGAGCTCGATCCAGCTATTAAGGAGTTAAGACTTGCCAAAGCACTCGAACCCGGCCATTTCTCGTATCCACAATTGGCCCTCGCAGAGATTTACGGGCAGCGCAAGGACTACGACAGTATGGCCAGGGAACTGGAGGAGTTCCTCGAGGAGCATCCCGATTCTCCTGTTTCCGGGAGAGTTGAGGAGGGGCTGAATCGGGTCCGTTCCAAGCAGTCACCCTGAGCCAAGAGACCTGTACGCGAATGGCTCAACTCTCAAATGTCTTTGAATCCAGAGGAAATGAGAGTATTTTTATTTTATCAATCAATATTTCTGGCAGGAGGGTTCAACTATGCCTGTTAGTCGACTCAAGGAATTCCTCGACAGTCACAACATCCGTTATGTAACCATTAGCCATTCACCGGCTTACACCGCGCAGGGGATTGCCGCCTCAGCACATGTCAAAGGAAAGGAACTGGCGAAGACGGTGATGATCAAGATAGCAGGTGAGATGGCGATGGCAGTGCTTCCGGCACCGCTGAAGGTTGATTTTGATCTTCTGAAGGCTGCGGCTGGGACAGATGCTATCGAACTGGCCAGTGAGGAAGAGTTTGAGAGTATGTTTCCTGGTTGCGAGGTCGGGGCAATGCCACCGTTCGGCAACCTCTACGGCATGGCAGTTTATGTCACCGAAAGCCTTGCTGAGGACGAAGAGATAGCTTTCAACGCCGGCTCACATACTGAGTTGATCAAGATGGCTTATGAAGACTTCGAATCTCTCGTGCAGCCGACCTTGGGCAGGTTCGCTCTTCATCACGATTAACTCCAGAGGCTGCTGGGGAAACCGAGAGCCTTTATCCAGTCTAACGAGGTAGAACCCTGTGAGCAGGGTGGGTCGGGTACCTGCGTTCAGTCAGATGGGGAGTCTGCTAGAATGGGGTTGATCGGCAGTTACTTCTGGGCCGGCGAGAACCGACGATGCTAGCACCTGACCAAGTTGGACAAGAAAACCGGGACTCCACTCGCTTCCCGTTTCCGAGAATGTACAAGATAGCTCTTGCCGTTTGCCTGGTGCTGCTGGTTTGCCTTTCTGTTGTCGGTTTCTACCTTTACAACCGTGCGCAAGAAGCGGAAGAGCAGCTCGCTGAACTCAGTCAATTAGTCACGGATTTGACCGAGAGTGTCGAACGCGCGACCGAGTCGGCGGCCATCGCCCGATCGGCATCGACCCAGGCCGAGGAACTGGCTCAGCTTGCGGCCCGTGGCCGGGCAATTGCTGAAGCATCCCAGAGAGCCTCTGACTTGAGAGCCAGGCAAGCGGAAGAGGAAGCCGACGATGCACTCGAAATCGCTCACGAGACACAGCAGGAATTGAATCGACTACGTCGGCAGAGGGAAGAGGAACTTAACCGTCTTCAGAAGGCCTTGAGTAGAATAGTTGAAACTCGTCGTACCGCTCTTGGCCTGGTTATGAATCTGGGGAGCGATACGCTGAAGTTCGATTTTGACAAAGCGACCCTCCGTCCTGAAAATCGTGAAATCCTGAGCAGGATAGCCGGAGTCCTCTTAACCTCGGCTGGGTACCGGGTTCAAATCTATGGCCACACGGATGATATTGGAACTACCGAGTACAACCAGGAATTGTCGGAGAGGCGCGCGGCAACTGTAAGAGAGTACCTGATACAGGCAGGCATCGATTCCGGGATTATTGCGACTAAAGGCTTTGGTAAATCCAACCCTCGCGTCCCTGGAGGTTCGAACGAAGCCCGGTCGATGAATCGTCGTGTCGAGATTGGCATTATTGACACTATGGTGAGCTACGAAGGTGTCGCAGGCGAAACCGAGACCCAGTAATCAGACCCCTGACTTCAGGGTCTGTTGCTCAAACTGCAACAGGCCAAACCTGAAGCTCAAAGCTCGAAATCCGAAACTTGAAACAAGCTTGAAGTCGTAAGGTCTAAATCCGCTTTTCTCACCAGGTTGAGTAGCGAGGCGACAGAGTCTGCTACCGCAGTAGCCACTTTGTGAGGAGTGCGGGTCAGTTCTCAGAAGAACGACATCAACTTGGAACCTGCGAGCCACGCCCCAGCGATCAGCAAGCCAATGAACGAAATCCAAAGCAAGGAAAATCCCGCTTCGGCTCCGGTCTTAGTCGTGGCGATCAGTTCCCCGGATCCTACAATTGAGCCCGCAATAATCAGACCTGGACCCAAGTTCCTGATGATTCCTACAATGCTGAGCGGTGGGTTTCTGAACCCTTCCTCGCCAACTACTTTAAGGTGTGTGCTCGACATCGTCGGAAACTCCTTTCACAACTTCACCCGGGTGGTAAAGCCCTGGTCTTCTCAAGTATCATAAGTACTGAATTCTTCGGAGTCACCTCGGTATATGGATTGGAGCCAGAATCAGCCTGCACTCAATGACCGTTCCAAGAACGTCCTCCGGACTTTGATTAGAGAGTATGTCCAGAGTGGAAAGCCGATCGGTTCCCGTCTTCTTGCAAAAGTGTATGCCGAGGATCTGAGCCCCGCCACCCTGAGAAATGTAATGGCCGACCTCGAGGACGGGGGGTATTTGGCACAGCCGCACACCTCCGCAGGACGGGTCCCGACAAGGCGCGGATATCGGTTGTATGTTGAATCATTGTTAGGTGGCTCAGGGCTCTCAGTAGTCGAACTCGACCAGATTCGAACCAGCCTTGAGGAGGAGACGGATCCGGCCGACATGATGTCAAAGACGTCGCAACTCCTTTCCCTCTACACAAACAGCATAGGTTTTGTTCTCTCACCGGCGATTTCAACGGTCGTAATGAAACATATCGAGTTTGTCAGGCTCTCCAACCAACGCGTACTGGTGATTCTGGTTGGCGAGGGAGGGTTGGTTCAGCACAAACTGATCCAAGTCAAAGACAAGCTTTCTCAGAGCGCCCTCGACCAGGCTGGACGTTATCTCGTTGAGCATTTCGCTGGGATGAATCTGACAACCATTCGTTCGAAACTGCTTAAGCAGATGTCCCGGGAAAAAGCACTTTACGACAGGCTATTGCAGAACGTCATCTTGCTCGGCTGTGTTGCTTTGGCCAGTACCGATGGGCTTGCGGAGAATGAGCCTGAAGTTTATCTAGACGGTACTTCGAGAATTGTCCGGCGGCTGGATGAGCCAGGTTTGGAGAGGCTGTTCTCTCTGCTGCGCACCTTCGAGGAGAAGGACCGGCTTATAAGGATCATCGGCGAATGTCTCGAGGAAGCGAATGACGGACCTTCTGTTACGATTGGACTCGAACGGCATATCCCGGGCATGAACAATTGGACCCTCATAACTTCGCCGTACAGCTACGATTGCCAGACTTCCGGTAGTTTGGGAGTCCTGGGCCCCTCCCGTATGGAGTACGAAAAGACAATAAGTCTGGTAGACTACGTGGCGAAGCTATTCGGCCAGATTTTACGTAGTAACTAGAAACACCGCCCCGGATCCTGACTGTGGCAGTTCTTCCGGCATATTTCCTGCCGAGCTTGCTCACGGGTAAATTAGATCTTAAGTAATGTTCGAGTGACTTCTGCACCTCCCGCTAGGCATGGCCAGGCTGAGCCTGGCGACTAAGAAACTGAAAGTAAACTAAAGAAGATGGACAGTATGGAAATAGAAAAGAACACAGAGATCGAACAGGATCCGGCAATTATAGATCCGGAGGTTCCAGACGGAGTAGCTGCGGCACCTATTCTGGAAGAGCCAGAGGAAGCTCAACCCGAGACAGAGGTTGAGACTGCCCTGCGCGAACGGGATGAATTCCTGGATTTGCTACAGCGCAAACAGGCGGAGTTCGAAAACTACAGAAAGAGAGTGGACCGAGAAAAGTCTGACTTACGAGCCTCAGTGAAGTCTGAGCTGATAGAACAGATACTCGATGTAGTAGATGCCTGTGAAAAAGGGCTCGAGACTCTGCGTGAGAGCGAAGCCGAAAACCTGGGCTTGTTCGTCGAAGGGTATAAGCTGCTCCTGAAGCAGCTCAAGACTATTCTGGACAAGTACGAGGTCATCGAGATCCCAGGTGTTGGCTCCGTTTTCGATCCAAACGTTCATGAAGCGGTAATTCGCGAAATGACCGATGATCATGGGGAGGGTGAGATAATGGAAGAGTACCGCAAAGGCTACACCATGGCCGACCGGTTACTGCGCCCTTCACAAGTTAAAGTTGCGGTTCCCGCTGAAGACTAGGCGGTGTCTGCCTCTGAGATGAGGCTTGGAAGGAAAAGTGAAACGAGATTATTACGAAGTCCTCGGTGTCGCTAGAAACACGACTCCACAAGAAATAAAGAGTGCCTATCGGAAACTCGCGGTTCAATATCATCCTGATCGTAACCAGGGTGACAAGGCTGCCGAAGAGAAGTTCAAAGAGGCTGCCGAAGCCTATAGCGTCTTGAGCGATTCGGACAAGAGAGCTCAATATGACCATTTCGGCCATGCGGGTGTCGGGGGCGGTGGTTTCGGTGGATTCGATCCCGACGTTTTTTCCGACTTCAGCGACATACTGGGAGACTTCTTTGGGTTCGGTGACATTTTCGGATCCTCTCGTCGACAGCGTAGTCATGTGAGGAGAGGTGCGGACCTTCGGTACGACCTCACGATCGAATTTGACGAGGCCGTTTTTGGAACCCGAGCCAAAATCAAGATCCCCCAGGAACAGCCCTGCCCAGACTGCAATGGAACGGGCGCTGATCCTAGCGTAGAGCAGGTTGTCTGTGATGCCTGCAACGGCCACGGCCAAGTGCGGTTCCAGCAGGGATTCTTCACTATCAGTCGAACCTGCTCAGCCTGTCATGGCGCGGGGAAGATCATCAAGAAGCCCTGCAGCGGCTGCAGGGGTTCCGGGCGCACTCGGAAGGAGAGGATGCTCGAACTAAAGATTCCTGCGGGCGTGGAGACAGGGAGTCGGCTCAGAGTTTCGGGTGAAGGTGAAGGGGGTGCTAACGGCGGTCCAGCTGGTGATCTCTATGTAGTCCTATCGGTTAGAGAGCACTCCTTCTTCAAGCGACAAGGTGACAACCTCTACTGTGAGATCCCGGTTTCACTAACCCAGGCGGCTCTTGGAGCTGAGATTAAGGTCCCCACCATGGATGGAGAAGAGAGGCTCCGGATACCCGAAGGCACCCAAAGCGGTACCGGTTTCAGGTTTCGGGGGAAGGGGGTCGTGAACATCAATGGACTTGGCAGGGGCGATCAGCTAGTCAAGGTGGTGGTTCAAACTCCAACAAAACTGACTCGTCGCCAGAGAGAGTTGCTGGAATCGCTGGACGAAGAACTCCCGTCTCCATCAGAAACTGTCGAAAACGAAGGTTTCTTTGAGAAGGTCCGTGATATCTTTGCATAGTTGAGCGCTGATGAACACCTTGCCGAGAATTCATTTCTTCAGATAGAGGTCCTGGTCACCGCACCTTGCCGAGAAGCTCTTATTGAGATTCTCTGGGAGCTTGAAACGCTGGGATGTGAAGAGACTGGAGAATCTACACGGGTCCGACTTACGGCTTTCTTTCCCGTTTCCGAAGAAACGGGAATGCTGAAGCAACAGATTCTGGGCAGGTGTAAGGAACAGGGTTGGAAACCCCTTCAAGTCTCGCAGAAGCTGATACAGTTTTCGCCTCAGGAGTGGCTGGACAGATACTCTGAGAACTTTAGAGCGTTCGCCGTCGGAGATTCCTTCTTCATTTACCCCTCATGGGGGCATCCTTCGCCAACACATCCCGTCAATATACTGCTCGATCCCGGCCATGCATTCGGTACAGGCACTCACGAATCAACCCAACTCTGCCTTTTGGCCCTGGAGTCCTCTGTCTCTGGAGTCAGCACACTACTTGACGTCGGGACGGGAAGCGGCATTCTGACGATCGCGGCACAAAAGTTGAATCCGATGCTGAGTGTTTTTGCATGTGACAATGACCCGTTGGCTGTCGAAGCTGCCCACGAGAACTTCCTAAGAAATCAGATTCCGAGCCTTAACCTCTTAGTTGGAGAGCCGGCAACCATATCTTCGCAGTTCGATCTTGTGGTAGCTAATCTAACTGCCGTCATTATCCAGGACTTGGCTTCAGAGATCAGCCGGTTGGCACGGAAGTATGTTATTGTGGCCGGTTTTACCAGCGAGCAGGGCCCCTCCGTGCTTGAAAGCTTGAAGGAGAATTTTGAGTTACTTCAGACTTTTTCGAGAAATGGTTGGCTCTGCTATAAACTGAAATCATGGCAAGAGTCCTGATTCAACTACTTGAGGAAAACCGAGTTTTCCTTCCCAAGGAGGAACTCCACCATCTAGTTCGTGTTCGCCGCCTCAAAGACGGAGATTGCTTCGAAGCTCTGGACCTTAACGAAGGGAAGGTTTATCGGTGCAGACTTAGCAAGGAAGGAGCAAGCTGGTACGGACTCATCCTGGATACGCTGGACGCTGAACCTGAGCCCCCTCTCCGCATAACCCTTGCGCAGGCCCTGATCAAGAAGGACAAGTTCGAATGGGTGGTCCAGAAGGCTACAGAGCTTGGAGTGGCAGAGATTATTCCGATTCTCTCCTACCGAACTGAGATTCGCCTGGACGAAAAGCGGGAGCAGAAGAAGTTGCAGAGGTGGAGTAAGATTCTGGCCGAAACCGTGAAACAGTGCGGTAGAAGCCGCCTTCCGATTCTAAGGCCTCCAGTACCACTGGCAACACTCCTGGCGGAAAGAACTGACGAGTTGAGAATCGCTCTCGACGAGGCAGCAGATTTGCCCCTGCGCCAGGTTCTCGGGAGCTGTGATTCACTGAAAACCTGCATCCTGTTTATTGGTCCAGAAGGTGGGTGGGATGAGCGAGACCGCGATCTTTTCGCAGCGGCACAAGTGCATAGTGTCGGACTTGGCCCCCGAATTATGAGGACTGAAACCGCTTCTGTCGCCGCTCTGTCGGTTCTTCAGTATGAACTCGGAGATTTCGGCCGTTGACAGCTACACTGATTGCAACCCGTCTAGATTTGACTGTTCAGGCAAGCCCAACTAGACTCACCTTCCGATGAAGAGAGCGGTGTTGGCACTCACGATACTTCTTACCTGTGGGGCGCTTCTTGGTCAGAACAGGCCGTTGATCACTGAAACTCCTACAACGGTTGGCAAGAATCGAATACGCTTTGAATTGGGCTTTGATTTTCTTCAGGACGCTGTCTTTACCTTCTCGGGTCTGGAGGGGGATCTCTCTCGAATCGGCGATCTGGGACTCCGCCTTGGCGTCAGTAGCAATGTCGAGCTTCAGTTCTTTTGGACAGCCCAGAACTTCCTCAACATCAATAGGAGATGGGATGCTCCCAACACTCCTAACCTCGACTTTGCGGGCAATTCGACGAGCGACGTTGGAGACCTCATCATCGCAAGCAAGTTTCATTTTGTTGAAGAGAAGACGGCCCGCCCAGCCATTGGTTTCCAAGTCGCTGTCGAACTCCCTAACGCTTCCAATCAGAGCGGATTGGGCAATGACGAAATGAACTTCTATTGTTCCGTTCTACTCGAGAAGCAGTTCAACAAGTTTAGGGTCATTGGCAATGCCGGTTTCGCAATACTGGGTGATCCCGTAACACCGGGCGCTCAGGACGACCTCTTCACCTATGGACTTGCGGGAACCTATTCGTTTTCTGAGACGTTCACTCTAATTGCTGACTTCTATGGCAGAGCTGGGAAGGGAGGCGTCGGCACTGACGAACACTCTCTTATTCGGCTTGGGACCCAAATCAACGCTGCGGGTCTCTACTGGGATGTTGCGTTCCTGGCAGGACTGCTTGAAGCAGATCCTGCCACTGGAATCATCTTCGGCCTGAGCAAAGACCTCAACGTTCCGCTGTTCGCACCCTGAAGCACGAAGCTTGAAATCTGAAACAACGGACTAACCCAAACCACCAAGAACCTTAAGACAAACTCGATGATTCCGGTGCTCTTGGTGGCTTGGTGGTAAATCCCTGATCTCGAGTTAGCTGCAACCCGAAGTCGTACCACAGTTCGTACAGATGTAGCAGCTACCGTTCCGCTGCATCAGGTTTCCACATGCCAAACAGGTTGGGGAGTCTGCCTTATGGGCCTCTGACATCAGTCGGTCAGCCGCCGATTTATCTTGCTTCCCCTGCAGGTTGTCAGAGAACTTGACCTGGACTCCTTCCTGGATAGACCCATTCGGCTTCACATTGTGGATGCCGAGTGCTTCCTGAGCTTCGGGGCTCAGGAACTTAGAAGCGATACAACGCATCACGTAGTCTGGGATTGAGCTGGCAAACGGGATCTGGGGATTGTCCGAAAAACCGGCAGGTTCAAAGCTCATATGAGCAAACATCCGTACATAGTCCTCGAGCGGCACTCCTCTTTGCAGACCCATAGATATTGCTATTGCCCAGGCCATCGCCATCCCTTGAAGAGTGGACCCTTGTTTTGCGAAATTCACAAAGATCTCGCCAATCTGTCCGTCGTCTGGATAGGTTCCCATGGTCAGGAAACCTTTGAATCCCTTGATTCGGAATTCATGCTGTAGAGCCGGATGATCCTTTGGAAGGTTTCGGTGCTTCGGCCCGTTTCTCGCCCCTTTTGCCTGCTGCTCCTTGTTGGAGAGAGGCTGGACTACCTTGCACCCATCTCGATAAATGGAGACTGATTTCATTCCCGATTTCCACGCTTCGATATACGCGTCTCTAATCTCTTGAGTGGATGCTTCATTTGGAAGGTTGACCGTTTTTGAAATAGCACCAGAAAGGAATGGCTGGACAGCACCACACATATGGATGTGCCCCATATAATGAATTGCCCTTTTTCCGTTGGCAGTCCTGTCTGCACAATCGAATATAGGAAGATGCGCCGCTTTCAGATCAGGGGCAGCCTCGATGGTCTCTTTGCTTTCAATATACTCGAGGATCCGCCCTACAGCATCCTCATCGTAGCCGAGGCGGCGCAAGGCTAGTGGAATTGTATTGTTGACA
Source organism: Acidobacteriota bacterium (assembly GCA_030614585.1). Classification (GTDB taxonomy): domain Bacteria; phylum Acidobacteriota; class UBA6911; order RPQK01; family JAPXNP01; genus JAUWTT01. The sequence goes on along the minus strand of JAUWTT010000041.1, from coordinate 2,871 downwards.
ATCTTCAGGGCCCCGCCACCGACGAGTTTCTTCACCTTGACCAGCGAGAATTCCGGCTCAATCCCGGTCGTGTCACAGTCCATCATGAAGGCGATCGTGCCGGTCGGGGCCAAGAGACTAACTTGCGCATTACGAAACCCCACACTGGAGCCGGAGACAATAGCGCCATCCCACGACTCCATCGCAGCATGCAGAAGATCCATTGGCACTAACGCAGTATCGATCTTGGCGAGAGCATCTCGATGCTTATACATCACTCTCATCATGGAGATCCGATTTGCATCGAACCCCTCGAAAGGTCCCTTCGCAGCTGCTATCTCAGCACTGGTTCGGTAAGCCTCACCTGTCATTAGCGCAGCGATGGTCGCAGCCAGGTTTCGCGCCTGGTCACTGTCATATGGAAGGCCGCGAGCCATCAACAGGGCGCCGAGATTGGCAAAGCCCAAACCAAGTGTTCGGAATTCATGACTAATTCTGGTGATCTCGGGGGTAGGATAGCTTGAGTTGTCTATAACAATTTCCTGGGCGGTGATCAGAACGCGAACAGCATGGCGAAACGAGTCCAAGTCAAACTTGCAGTCTTCATCAACAAACTTCATCAGATTCAGAGAAGCTAGGTTGCAGGCCGAGTTGTCGAGGAACACGTACTCAGCACAGGGGTTACACGCATTGATTGGTCCCGAATTCGGACAAGTGTGCCAATCATTAATCGTCGATGAGAACTGAATTCCGGGGTCACCACAACTCCAGGTTGCTTCAGCCACCCAATCCATCATCTCTGACGCATCGTATTCGGTGGCTACTTCGCCAGTTGTGATCATCCGGGTCTGCCATTTTCCTCCACTGAGAACCGCTTCCATGAAGTCATCCGTGAGACTCACGCTGTTGTTGGCATTCTGGAACTGAACGCTTTGATAGGCTTCGCCGTCAATTGAGTCATCGTAGCCAAGTTCGGCGAGGCGGTGGGCCTTTTTCTCCTCTTTTGCCTTGCACCAGATGAACTCCTTTATGTCCGGATGTTCAGCATTGAGTATCGCCATCTTAGCCGCTCGTCGGGTGGCTCCACCCGACTTGATTGCTCCGGCAAAAGAATCGAAGCCGCGCATGAATGACACAGGTCCCGAAGCTACTCCTCCAGCCGCCAGGGGTTCAATTGATGACCGGATCCGCGACAAGTTCACCCCTGATCCCGAGCCTCCTTTGAAAATCATCGCTTCGGTCCGAGCCAGATGCATGATGGAACTCATCGAATCGCCAACCGAATTGATGAAACATGCAGAACATTGCGGCTTCTCCTGGATGCCGACGTTAAACTGAACCGGAGAATTGAAAGCAGCCATCTGGTGCAGAAGGAGGTGAGCCAACTCATGTCCAAAAGTCTCAGCGTCCGATTTACCGGCAAAGTAATTCTGGTTCTCTCCCCAACCCGAAATCGTCTCCACAATCCGCCCAATCATCTGCTTAACGGAGTATTCACGGCTGGGTGTTCCGAGCTGTCCTCGGAAGTACTTACTCGTCACAATGTCGGTTGCTCGCTGTGACCAGGAAGCGGGAAACTCAATGTTCTCCTGCTTGAAGGAAACCTTTCCAGTTTTCCAATCTTTGATTTCTGCAGAGCGCAGCTCCCACTCGACGTCATCGAAAGGGTGAACCCCTTTTCTTGTGAAGTGTCTATCAAACTTTAGGGCTTCTTTTGGCTGCGCTTCTGTGGCTTTTTCCATTGGCTCCTCCGAGGACAGTTCCATTCGCTTTGAAAGATCGAACCTGAAAAGGTGAACGCCATTCTAGAGAGCCTGCCTGACAATTTCAGCTCGCCCTAGCGTTCTCAACATACAACAATATCTAGTACCATCCACAACCCTATTATACTAGATATTGTGTTAGCCGGTCCTGAAGCGCTTTTGCGGAAATCCCCTTGACTGCGATGGTCTTTTGCCTGGCCTTCTGGCCGGAAACGATCGAGACATGTTGTTTGGGAATCTTCAAGAGGCGTGAGAAGAAGTCTACCAAGTGTCGATTTGCACGATTCTCAACAGCGGGAGATGTGAGTCGAACTTTGATCGCGTCGCCGTGTAGACCAGCTACTTCATTTTTGGCAGCTCGTGGCTGGACATGCACCCTGAAACAGATTAGATCGGCCTTCTTGAAAACTTGGAAGCAGGCCACCTGGATTTTACCCCTCACTTAGCTACGGGTTTCTGCGCGCGCGCTCCAAAGATGGAAGTGCCCACCCTCACAATAGTAGATCCCTCTTCTATCGCTACAGGGAAATCAGCGGACATGCCCATGGACAGCTCAAGCAGCGGTGATGTCCTGTTCGCGTTCACCTCGTCAAACAGCTCAACCATCCGTCGGAAATAGGGTCTGGAAGCCTCGGGATCAACCGCATACGGTGGAATCGCCATCAAGCCTTGCAGATCCAGGTTGGACAAAGCGTCAATCTTATCGACCACCTCGGGAACCTGATCCGGCTCAATCCCAAATTTCTGGTGTTCTTGCCCCACATTGATCTGGAGAAACACCGGCATCACCTTGTTCAACTGGCTGCAATATCGATCGATTTTGCGCGCAACTTTTTGGCTGTCGATGGATTCAATGACATCAAATAGCTGCACCGCCTGTCGAATCTTGTTCGTCTGCAGATGGCCCACCAAATGCCACCCGATTCCCTCAGCTTGGACTGACGGGATCTTACTGGCCGCCTCCTGCACTCGGTTCTCACCAAACAGGCGTTGACCAGCCTGAAATGCTTGTTCGATAATTTCTGCCGGAAAGGTCTTCGATACAGCCAGAAGCTTTACTGAAGCGGGGTCGCGACCACACGAAAGGGCAGTCCGTCTAATGGTTTCCTCAACACTTTTCAGGTTGTTT
>JAUWTT010000400.1 GCA_030614585.1 Acidobacteriota bacterium | reverse complement strand
TTCAACCCATGTATAAACTGGCTGTAGGAGAGATCAAACTGCCTGGCGGCAGCATTGATGCGAATGATCCAGAGCCGTCGGAAGCTTCTCTTGCGCTGCCTTCGATCCCGATATGCATAGGCCAGGGAACGCATTACCTGCTTTTTAGCGGCCTGATGAAGCTTGCTTTTGGTTCCCCAATAGCCTTTCGCCTGTCTCAGTATTTTCTTCCGGCGTTTAAGCCGTTTATTTCCACGCTTTACTCTTGACATTATCCAAACCCAACTGACGGATCATATTTTCAACATTTGCTTGACTCGCTTCATGTCTGCTGAGGACACAGCTGTCCAACGAGCCAGGTTTCGCTTTCTTTTCGAGCTCTTCTTGGTCAAGATATGGCTCGCATAAGCTTGGCGCCTTTTAATTTTCCCCGAACCCGTCAACTTGAAACGTTTTGCTGCTGATTTTTTCGTTTTCAACTTCATTACAAACTGCTCCCTGGACAGACAAGGGGGTGATTGTACCAGAAACCGTAGGTTGTTTGGAAACTACCCCGTCAGGGCAGCCTTCAGTAGAAATGCCGCTTAATCCTTAAGAGGCGCAAGGATCATGGTCATGGTATAGCCCTCAAGTCTCGCGGACCTTTCCACAGTTGATATGTCCGACAGATCTTCCCTGAGCTTCTCCAGGATCTGTCTTCCAATCTCCGGGTGGGTGACCTCGCGCCCTCGGAACATTACCGTCGCCTTGACCTTGTTCTGGGCCTTCAAGAATCGGGTGGCGTGGTTCCGCTTGAACTCATAATCATGAGTGTCGATTTTGGGGCGGAACTTCACCTCTTTCACTTGAATGGTCTTTTGATGTTTCTTGGCATCGTGAGCTTTCTTGCTCTGCTCGTAAAGATACTTGCCATAATCCATGATGCGGCAAACAGGCGGCCTTGCGGTTGGAGCTACCTCGACAAGGTCAAGTCCCTTGGCATCCGCCATCGGCCTGGCCTCATCCGGCGACATGACACCCAACTGGCCACCTTCCTCATCGATCACCCTTATCTCACGAGCCCTGATCTGGTGATTTACTCTAACTCTCGGAATCGGTGGTCCTCCCCTCATAAATGTCCTCTAAATTTGCTCATAGCTCAACCAACCCTTACACTACGGTCCTACAGTTTTCGAATCAACCAGTTCTTTCAATGTCTCAACAAACTCCGCAACCGCACTGCTCCCCAGGTCCCCCTTCTTGCGACTCCTCACCGCAACCGTGGCGTTCTCAACCTCACGGTCACCGACCACGAGCATATAAGGAACCTTCTGCAGTTGCGCCTCTCGAATCTTCTTACCAACCTTCTCATTTCGCAAATCCGCATCCACACGGAAACCCTGTTCTCTGATTTCCGACTCAACCTTTCGCGCGTACTCATGGTGCCTGTCGCTGATCGGAATCACGACAGCCTGAACCGGAGCCAACCAAGCGGGAAACGCCCCCGCATAGTGCTCAATCAGTACTCCCATAAAGCGTTCCAACGAACCCAGCAGAGCCCGATGAACCATTATCACGTGATGGGCCCTCGAATCTGCACCAACGTAAGTAACTCCAAATCGCGTTGGAAGGCTGAAGTCAAACTGGAAAGTGCTGAGTTGCCATGAACGTCCCAGCGCGTCAATCAAATGAATATCAATTTTCGGACCATAGAAGGCCGCTTCACCGTCTACCTTCTCGTAGTCCCAGCCTTTTTCCTGAAGAACATCGACCAGAACCTCCTCTGCTCTGGCCCAGTCTTCAGCGGTACCCGCATAATTCTTTTTCTTCTCAGGATCCCATACGGAAAGTGTGACACTGTACTTGTCAAAGCCGAAGGTCTTCAAAATCTTCTCGGCCAGATCCAGCGTCATCACGACTTCTTGCTGAACTTGCTCGGGTCGACAGAAAATATGAGCATCGTCCTGAGTAAAACCTCTGACCCTGAGCATTCCGTGGAGGGTCCCAGACTTCTCGTACCGGTAAACGGTCCCAAACTCGGCCAACCGAATAGGCAAGTCCCGATAACTTCGAATGTGGGACTTGTAAATCAAGATATGCCCAGGACAATTCATGGGCCTGAGAACGTACTCTTCTTCGTCCATGGGCAGCGTGTACATATGTTCGCGGAAGTAGGAATAGTGCCCGGAGGTCTTCCAGAGATCGCTCTTCGCAATGTGCGGAGTGTACACAAACTGATAGCCGCTCTTTTCCAGCTCTTCTCTCAGGTAGGTCTCAATAGCCCCTCGCACCACTGCGCCTTTGGGATGCCAGAAGATCAACCCGGGCGCGACTTGATCCTGAACCGAGAAAAGATCTAGATCTTTCCCGACACGGCGGTGGTCTCTCTTCTTAGCTTCCTCCAAGCGAGCAAGATATTCTTTCAGCTCATCGTCGGAGAAGAAAGCCGTCCCGTAAATTCGTTGTAGTTGCTCTCGGTTCTCGTCACCTTTCCAGTAGGAACCAGCGATCGAAAGGAGTTTAAATACTCCCAGTTCGGAACTGGAAGAAACGTGCGGCCCGAGGCAGAAATCAATCAAAGGTCCGAGGCGATAGCAGGACAGGACTTCTGTTTCCCGGTCCTCTATCAACTCTGTTTTGAGATGCTCGCCTCTCTCCCGAAAGAACTCAACGGCCTCATCTTTGTTGATAATGGAAGGCTCGAATGGAAGGTTCTCCGCTTTCAGTTCCTCCATCTTCTTCTGGATTCGGCCAAGGTCCTCCTCACTGAAGCGGTGTGGAGTCTGAAAATCGTAATAGAAACCCTCGCTGGTAGCTGGTCCGATCCCCAAACTCACATCCGGGAACAACTCCATCACCGCAAGGGCCATTAAATGAGAAGTGGAATGCCGAAGAATCTCCAGCGCCTCTTCCAGATTGGAAACGTCGGCGCGTGAACCGTCCCTATGGACTACGTGCATTGGAATCTCTTCCATAACCTCCCAAACCGATTCACGGCAAAAAAAATGGTAGGTGCGAGCGGATTTGAACCGCTGACCTCTTCCGCGTCAAGGAAGCGCTCTCCCCCTGAGCTACGCACCTACTCTGGATTTAACCTAATACAACCTCAAAATGGGTTGAAAGTCCTCGGAATTCCGGCTGGGCTCAGCTGGAAGCGATCAACGATTTTCACAAATCAGCTGCCAGCTGCGACCCAAACTTTCACCTAGTTGATTGCGTCTTTCAACGCCTTACCTGGTGAGAACTTCGCGACCTTCTTGGCAGGAATCTTGATCGGTTTGCCAGTCTGGGGGTTTCGTCCCTCTCGCGCCGACCTATCCGACGTAGAAAAAGTCCCGAACCCGACCAACGTCACCTTGTTGCCCTGCTTCAGAGTTGCCGTAACGTTGTCCACTACCGAATCAACAGCGGACTGAGCCTCTGCCTTCGAAATTTTGGCATCTTTCGCAACTGCGTCTACAAGCTCCCCTTTGTTCATTTCTCCTCCTTACAAATTGGTTTCACATTTTGGTGTTTTAGTCTACCAGATACTACGCTGCTTTCTCGCCCAAATATTCGCTATTTTCACGGATTTTCTCTTTTAGATGCTGAACAGCCGAGTCAAACTGTTCAACTCTGATTGCCTCGTCCAGTTTTCTGTAGAAATCCTCGTCAAGTTCTGCATCGAGATCATCCGGAGTATTGTCAAAATAGAAACTGGTAATGAAATCCTGGCTTGGTGACCGAAGATCTGGCTTCACACCCGATTTTCTAACCTCTTCACTCTGAATCAGGCTACCGTCCGGCCGCTGAAAAAGCTTGGTCGAGATCAATAAGACGGAACCTTCCTTCAACTTAAACGCCTCCAGAATTGATCCATGTCCGTTCGTCCGGTTACCCACTACCTCTGCGACACCATTGTCTTTCAGCGCCGCTGTCAGAACTTCAGAGGCGCCGCTCGTCCCGCCGTCAACCAGCAGAACTACCGGCATCTCGGTTACCAACGGTGGAGAAAACGACACAAATTCTTCTCCGACGCCGGCTCGGCCCCTTAATTCCGCAATCTCCATGCCTTCCGACAAGAACTGATCCGACAACGCCACAGCCTCTTCAATCTGGCCCTCAGCTGCTCCGCGAAGGTCGATAAGAAACCCTTTTACACCTGTCGATAAAAGCATATTCAGCTTCGAACGAACAAGGTCGGAAGTTCCTGACCTCAAGTTAGGTACCTCCACAATCCCCAGGTCACTCTCTAGAATCCTTGCCGAAACGTCCTGTGGTTCAACGATTGCCCGCTTCAGAATCACATCCTGCGGCTTCGACGGACGAGATCTGATGATACGGAGCTCCACCTCGGCATCTTCATCACCCCACAGTCTATGTTCGGCTTCCCAGAGGCTCATGACGACCGTCGGATGCCCGTCGATCGACTCAATAAGATCGCCGGTTCTGAGACCATTTCTGTCCGCCGGGCTCCCTTCTGTCACAGCGACGATATGTGCATACCCATACCGCTTCGAAAGCACGAGTCCAGTGCCTGCCGGAGACTCCAGAGCAGAATAATGCTCATACGTGTCTCGCCCAATAAAGCTGGAAAACGGATCAAGGCTCTCAATCATCCCGTGCAGTGCACCTCTTAACGCCCTTTCAACGTCAGGTTGCTCAACGTAATCTCGCTGCACATGGTCCAGAACT
>JAUWTT010000228.1 GCA_030614585.1 Acidobacteriota bacterium | reverse complement strand
AGCCCGGGGCTTTCAGAGAAGTCCATAATGAGTATCTGCAGGTCTGGGAAGAACTGGGGCTTCTGGGTTTATTACTCTTGCTGTCTCTCTTTGTGATTCCGGTCATTCGGTCTGTCGTTATTCTCAGAGACGAGAAGGATGAAAGGAGAAGCTACTGGATAGGCATATTGACGATCGGGCTGATTTTTGTCAGCGTTGACTGTCTTGCCTTCTTCCCGCTCCATGTCTCGGTGACGGCATTCTATGTCGTGTTCCTGCTGGCCTGCCTCCGGTACTTCCAAAACCCTTCGAGCGAGGAACCGGCAGCAGAAGTGCTATGGACTCCACGGAGTACTCTGATCGGCGTGGCTGCTCTGCTGCTTTTGACTGTAACGGTCGGGTATGTTCAGACCAGAAAATGGGAAGTGAACAGGCAGTTGGAAGTGGCCGCATTTCTGCTTGAACGTGCCTCGGCTGGAACTTACACGCCTGCGCAGAAACGTGTTTTCGCGGACGAGTCCCTGTCCCGGCTCGAGGCTGCCGAAGGGGTGGCGCCTCTAATGCCGGAGGTACACAATCTCAGAGGTTCCGCATTCATGACTGCAGGCCGCTATCCGGACGCGATAGAGAGCTATCAAAAAGCTGCTCAGCGAATCCCCAGTCCTGAGGTGCTTACCAATCTTGCTGCCGCTTTTATTGCCAATCGGCAGTTCAGAAGGGCAGAGGAGTCAGTGACTCTGGCTTTGCGTTACGAACCGGCTTATCCAAAAGCGGTGGAGGCCAGGAATTACCTTGCGAGAGTGCGTGAATGAGAATCGGCTTTGACCTGCGGCCCGCGCTCAAGAAGAACTCCAGAAGGAGAGGGATCGGAAGATATACTTCAAGTTTGTTTGGCGCTCTTCAGTCGGCGAACCAGCACTTCGAATTCGTCGCGTACACTCTGGGCAGTCAGGCCTGCAGCGTTGATCTGAGTGGTTGCGAACTGCGACGGCTCTTCTATCTCAAATATCCAAGCCGGTTGAATTGGCTGTTTGAACCGTATCTATTCCAGCGGGCCATCCGGCAAGATCGGTTGGATCTGTTTCATGCCACCGATGTCACCGCCATCCCCCGAAGTGAAAGGGGTCCCGTCCTTGCCACGGTCCACGACCTGATTCCCTGGGTGTTTTGGGAAGAAACGGTCAGAAGCGTCCCCAAAGACTTCGCTTACGCCCTCGAGGTAGCACGCAGAAGGATCGCAAGTACGGATTGGCTGCTCACCAGCTCGAAGTACTCCAAGCAGGATATCGCTGATCGCTTGGGATTTCCTCCAGACCGCATCGAAGTCACCTATTTGGGCTGCAGCAGTCGAATTCTCCCTCAAAACGAGAGTCTTGCCAGGGAGAAGCTCAAAGCGCTTTATCAGTTGGAAGGGCCATTCCTTTTCTATGTGGGAGGAAGCGACTTCCGCAAGAACCTGCCGTTCTTGATTAGGGTTTTCTCACGTACGAAGGAGGAGGGTTACCCGGGAAAACTCGTCTTGGCCGGCGAGACGTTTTGTTGGGATGTTCCTGAGATGCGAGGCTTAAAGCGGCTGATCTCCAAATGTGGTGTTGAGTCGTCGGTTGTCTTCCCTGGGTATATCGAGGATGAGGTCTTGAGTTGTTTTTACTCGGCCTGCGAATTCTTTGTGTTTCCTTCTCTTTACGAGGGATTCGGCATCCCGGTTGTTGAAGCCTTGAAATGCGGTGCACCGTTGCTTTTGAGCGATCGCACATCGATTCCCGAAGTTGCCGGGGACTGTGCTTTCTATTTCAATCCGGAAAATGAGAATGACTTTTTGACTGTTTTCAGAGAAGCTTTAGAGAGTAGGGAGAAAGTGCAGGAGTTCCGAACCCGGGGAATGGAGCGAGCTGCACGGTTCACATGGGAACGAACAGCTGCAGACGTACTGGCCTTATACGATAAGATAGGAGCTCGGGAGGTTAGGTAAGTATTGCCGAGAATAGGGATAGACACTCGTTCATTGAGGAAGGGGCCACTCGGCGTGGCTACATATGTCCGGGAGCTTCTGCGGCATCTTCCGGAACTGGATCCCCTGGACAGTACTTTTCCGAAGAACAATTTCCTTTGGAACAATTTGTATTTGCCCTTTTGTCAACTTCGAAAACGGTGGCACCTATACCATTCTCCTTCGTATACCGGGCCTCTGGTTAACGTGCGCCCTCTGGTGCTTTCGGTCCATGACATTTCATATCTCGTTCGTCCCGAATGGTACCCATATACTTCGGGACCCTTACGCAGAGCCTATTATGAAGCCTCGATTCGAGTGGCCGAAAGGGTGATAGTCCCTTCCGAGTTTTCAGCGGACGAAGTAACTCGGCTGTTTCCGCATTCGGGTTCGAAGATCCGGCGAATTCATCTCGGAGTTTCGGATGAGTTCTTCCCGGACTTGGAGAGAGCGGCTCTCGTGCGTGAAAGTTTGAAACTGCCTTCGGAATACCTGCTTCACGTTGGTGACCTGCACAACCGCAGGAACATCCCTAGAATTATTCAGGTTGGAAAGAAGCTGCAAATACCGGTTGTTCTTGTGGGACGCATCTTTGATCGCGAGCTTAAACTTCCTGAGGGATTAAGGCTGTTGAGCGGCCTTTCACAAGAAGACCTGAGGGGAGTCTATTCCGGGGCAACGGTGTTCCTCTATGCCTCACTTTACGAAGGTTTCGGACTGCCTCTCATCGAGGCCATGGCCTGTGGGATTCCCGTCGTAGCCGCTCGCAGGACTGCGATCCCTGAAGTCTGTGGTGATGCCGCGATTCTGGTTGAACCTCAGGTTGAAGGGCTGGCTGAAGGAGTCAGGATGGCCCTGGACGAGAGATCCACCTGGGTAGAGCGCGGGTTTAAGCGGGCCGAACAATTCTCCTGGAAATCAACCGCCGAGGGCACCCGCCGCATCTATCAGGAACTCCTGGGTTAACCCGGGTAATTCGAAGATTTACCACCAAGGCACCAAGGACACGAAGAAATGCAGCTAGCCCATTGATTCTTGGTGACCTTGGTGCCTTGATGGTAAATCCATCAATTCTAGCGGTCTGATCCGACTTTCGGCTCAGCTGAAACCGCCAACCTTATTCGACTCCACCAGTACTTCAGGCGGATTCCCAGCAGGACCATGAATCTCTCAATCGGTCCAGAATCAGCAAAGAAGTACTTTCGGTAAAAGATCTCCATCGCGTTGTGAAAATGGTAGTTGCTGGCCTTGGGGTGGCGAGTGGAGCTCACCCGCTTGAAATGGGTGATCACCGCTCCTGGATAATAGTAGACCTTCCAGCCCCCCTGAGTGGCCCGAAAGCAGAAATCCAAATCTTCGCCGTATAGGAAGAAAGACTCATCGAGGTATCCGATAGCAGCCAGGACTTCGTGTCGAAACATCAGGAATGATCCGGAAACGGCTTCCACCTCATGCGCCTCATTCTGGCCAATGTCGCCATAGCTGTAGGCTGCGAAACGCCGGCTGCGTGGGAAAACCTTGGCTAGCCCAAACAGCTTGCCCAATGCGACGGCCGGCCGGGGAATTCGTCGCCGGCAAGCGAGTTGCAGAGTCCCATCAGGATTATTCACACGGCAACCTGCTATTCCCACTTCGGGGTTTTGAATCAGAAAGTTGAACGTGCGATCAATAGCGCTGTCTTCAATGACACAATCCGGATTCAAAAGGAGGTAAAAGTCTGCGGTTCTGTATCGGATGCCCTGGTTACAGGCGGTAGAGAAACCGTAGTTCTTCTCGTTGAGAATGAGGTGAATATTCGGATAAGCCTTTTCGAGATGTGCGAAGTCCTGGTTGTCGGAAGCGTTATCAACGACAACCGTATGAAAGGATGTGGTGCTCATCTGGGCGAAGATGCTCTCGAGACAGCGCTCCAGGTAGTCGGTTGAGTTGTAGTTGACGATTACGATTCCAAGAGAGCTCATAACTTCGACAAAGACTTCCTTCGATATCTAAGCCAGTTGGGATCAAGAAACTGCCGGATCTCTCGATTGGAAAGGCGTCTTCCGGCCTGGACTTCTTTTCTTTTGCGCAGTAAACGAGGAAGACATCTGAAGAAATCGATCTTCCCAGCCAGGAACGCCCCGGCTCTCCGATGATATGTGAAGTAGGCGAACGCCAGGAAGTTGAACAGACAGCGTTCCGGGAAATAGCGGATGAGCAACGTCGTTGGCATGTTCTTCCAGAAAAGGCACTCAGAATTTCGATGTCCGTAGAACACGTAGTTATGGCTGTACGTACCAATGCTCTGGTTCACCCGATGGAAGACAATCGCATCAGGGACGTAAAGGCATCGGTGACCTCTCAGCCGGGCGCGCATACTGAGGTCCGCATCCTCGTAAATGAGGAAGAAATCCTCATCAAATCCCCCCAACTCTTCCATCATGGTACGGCGGTAGAGTGCCGCGGCTGCACAGGGTCCGAACACCTCGTGCGGATTCGGGAAACTTCCCGGGGCATCTCCGTTACCGATTTTGTAAGCGGATCCGACGACAGCCATTCCGTCCCCGGCACTGTCGATTGTCCTGGGTTCGTCAGCGGTGAGGATTTGGGATGCCCAGAAGTCCCACGGCTCAGCGGTGTGATTCAGCAAAGTTTCGAGCCAGCGTGAGTCCAGGATGATGTCGTTGTTGAGGATTGCCACCAGATCAGATCGGGACTTCTCCATCCCTAGATTGCAGGCAGCAGGGTAGCCGACGTTGTCGGGAAGTTTGATTAGATCCACTTCTGGGAAGGCTTCTTCCACCAGTTCAGCACTTCCGTCGGTGGAAGAGTTATCGACCACAATCACGCTGTCCGGAGGGCGAGATTGAGTGAGCAGAGAACTCAGGCAGTCCGCGATGCATTTGCGGCCTTCGTAGTTGACAACGATAGCGGACACCGTGGTAGGCACAGGGCAGTATTATAATACCTGCTTGTATGGCGAAGACAGGAGGGCAAAGTGTGGAGGCAGCGGCTTCCCATCACGCAGTAGCCCAGCCGTGGCAGAAAGTGGGGCAGAGCCTTCTGTCGACAACAGCCTGCATTCTGGCGGTCGATATGGGAATAGGAGCGCTTGCCTACCTTGCGGCCTGGATTGTCCGGATGCAAATAAGGCTTCCACTGGTTCAGGACCTGCTTCCGCAGGAGAGGTGGGATGCGGTCGGACACCCGTGGATACTTTTCCCCTTGAGTCAGGCTTTTCTTATTTTTGTTTTTGGCCTCTATGACGACTTGCGCCAGACCAGAAGCCGGGAACTTGTTGGGCAGATTTTCATTGCCTGCTTTCTTCAGGTGCTTGCCCTTACCTCGAGTTTCTACTTAACAAACGAAGTCTTTCCCAGAACCGTGATCGTTCTGTTTGGCGGATTTAACCTTGCCGGGTTGTTGGTTTGGCGGTTTTACGTCCGGGCCAGGCTTCAGGAAGGTGTGCGCAGGGTCCTGGTAATCAGCGAAAAAGTTTCCGCCGCCGTGAAACTCGTTGAGGAGATTAACCAGAATCCGGGAGCAGGAATTGAAGTTGTTGGGATTGCCGCAGGTAACGGTGAGGGTGAGACACTTCCATCCACGATTCAACACCTTGGGCAGGTTTCGGAATGTTCTGAGATTGTTTCGAGGTATCAGATCGATGAGATCATTTTTGCATCTCAGCGTTCGTGGAAGGATGAGGTCCTGAATTCACTGAGCCAGATACAGGCCGAGAGGCCGCTTCGGATCGCCATCCTGCCGTCTGTATATGAGATAGTCATCGGGCGTTTACGCCACATCAATCTGCAGGATAGTCCATTAATAGAGGTCCGGAGGAATCCGCGGGAACCCTTTGCTCGGTTTGCGAAGAGAGTCTTCGATATTGGGACATCATCCATCGGTCTGGTGCTTTCGGCCCCTTTCTTCCTGGTTGTTTCTATTCTGATCCTGGCGACTTCTCGGGGTTCAGTCTTCTATTTGCAGGACCGAGTCGGATTGGCTGGTCGAGAATTCCGGCTGATTAAGTTTCGGACCATGGTGCGCAACGCTGAACAGAGTGGTGAGCAGTTCGCTGAGAGAAACGACCCGAGAGTCACCGGTGTGGGCGCTGTGCTCAGACGGTTCCGTATGGACGAACTGCCGCAGTTGATCAATGTCCTTATGGGGGACATGAGCTTGGTTGGGCCCCGGCCGGAGCGTCCTAGATTTGCGAATGACTTCACAGAAAGAGTTCCCGGATATAACGAGCGCCATAAGGTGAAGCCAGGAATCACCGGTTTGGCCCAGGTGCGAGGCTACTACCATACCGCCGCCGAGAATAAGCTGAAGTACGATCTAGCCTACATCTACAACTACAGTTTTTCGCTGGATCTCATCATCATCCTGGAGACGATCAAGGTTGTCCTGCGGGGCAAAGGAAGCTGAATGGATTTTCGAATGTCGATTTTCGATTTTCGATTGGGTCCGAGCTTGAGTCCCCAGTTTGTCCCCGCTGAAAAGCTCGGCACATACCTGGCGGAGATCACTGCAGTCCTTACAGAATCTCCCTGATCATAAAGTCCAATTCCCCTGGTGCCTTTGTGTTTTCGTGGTTAGTCCCTCCCCGCCTCCAGTAAATCCTGAATTTTATTTCGCCCGCAGGGAGTCGACTACACTAGTCACAATGTAGTCAATTGACATTTTCGGGCGGTAATTGATCGCGCTCTTGATCT
>JAUWTT010000010.1 GCA_030614585.1 Acidobacteriota bacterium | reverse complement strand
GATTGAATTGTGCGTATAATCCGCGCTATGCAAGATGTTGAAGCCTATCCTGAACTGAAAACCGCATCTCGATGGCTTCAAGTTGCGGGATGGCTACGTATTCCTTTACTGGTTCTTGTCCTTATGGCGCTTTACGGGACCTTCGTGTATGCCCCGACTGAGCGCGTTATGGGAGAAGTTCAAAGGATCTTCTATTTTCATGTGGGAGCGGCCTTCAACGCCTTCTTTGCGTTCTTCGTGGTTTTTGTTTCGGGCATTATCTATCTGAAACGCCGCCAGATTATTTGGGATCAGTTGGCTGTTGCTTCTGTTGAGGTGGGTGTTCTGTTTACGACCATCGTGCTCACGACTGGCCCCGTCTGGGCTAAGCCGGTCTGGAATACATGGTTTCCCTGGGGAGACCCGCGGGTTATGACGACGCTGGTTCTGTGGCTGATCTATATGTCCTATATGATCCTGCGTTCGAGTCTTCCGGAAGGGGACAAGCGATATAGGTTCTGTGCTGTCTTTGGGATTATCGGTTTTCTGGATGTTCCACTCGTGTGGATGTCAATCCGGTGGTGGCGAACCATCCATCCGGTTGTCATAACAAGTACCGGGGCTAATCTGGAACCACGAATGCTTCAAGTCTTGATTCTGACTGTTGTTGCCTGTTTCTGTGCTCTTACCTTTCTGATCCTTTTCAGGGCGGCGATGCGGCTAAATCGAGTGGTTGCAGCGCAACTGGCACAAGATGTTGTTGATCAAAGGAGAGCTTGATTGTGAACTGGTACCTTTTTCTTGGATACGCGATTCTTTGGACCCTGATTTTTGCCTACATTGTCTTCCTTCATAAAAGACAGCGAGATCTGCAGAGGGACCTTGAGGCCCTTGCTTCTGAGTTGCGGAAAGGGTAGCACTCGATTCCGGCTGGAAAACTGCCTCATTGTAAACGTCAAGCAGGCGACAAAACAGAACTGTTCATGCTGTCGAAAGAGAGTCACAGCTGTGCGCTGGTTCGCAGCGGAAGTAGCGAGTTAGTGAGTGTTGTGGGTCGAAGCACCACGCTTTAGCTGCCACGGTCTACCTACCGCAGGTGAAAAGCTTTTCCGCCTCAATGAGCAGGCCCCGGAGAAAAGCGCGATAATAGC
Source organism: Acidobacteriota bacterium (assembly GCA_030614585.1). Taxonomy (GTDB): domain Bacteria; phylum Acidobacteriota; class UBA6911; order RPQK01; family JAPXNP01; genus JAUWTT01. Next base: position 20,442 of record JAUWTT010000010.1, on the reverse strand, counting down.
CCCATGAAACGAAGCACTCCGGTAGTCCTTCTTTCGATTCTTCTGGCAATTCCCCTTTTTGCGACGTTTTCCTTCGGAAAGGAAATCCGATACCTGAGTTTCGTGGCAAAGAACAGGCACAACATTTTTGTCCGAGATCTTGATCAGGACGAAATCGAGTTCAAGTTGGACGGTGAACTTGTAGAAATCGGTTTCTTTGGGTTTCGGGACATTACTACAGCGTATGTCTTTCTCTTGGAGAACAGCCCGCGGACAGCGCACTTTGCGATCAGCATGCCGCAGGCGGGGCGCGTCAATCCGATAGACCGAATCCGTTACGAAATGACTTACGACTTCTTTGGGCCTCTCACGGGAAGTGGGAGTGTCTTACTGGGCGAGTTCTTTAAGGAAGTGGAGATTCTTCAGCCCTTCACGGACCAGGGCGAGTTGATTCTGTACGCAATGAATAGCATGCAGCTGAACTTCACGGGAGTCATGTTCGACGATATCGAGGTCGGGCGGGTTATAGGGCGGGGGGTGGACCTCTTGCGAGACCGTTCGGAGAAGCGCAAAGTGATGGTCCTTTTTACGACTACAATTGACCGAGAATCGTATGGGAATCTCGAAGAGTACCAATTGATGCTGAGAAACGTGGATATTGAGCTCTACGTGATTTCGTATGCTCCCCGTTTTGTTTCTGGGATAGGTCATTCCTTTACTGAGAAGATGAACCGCTACTTCTTTCGTAATCTGGTGAAAGAAACCGGCGGGAAAGCTCTGGTGGTTGGGGAGTACGCCTATCTGGACGAGTTGTTTACTGAACTGAAGGGGAGCCTGCAGAATAGTTACACCATCGGATTCTACGTTCACCCCGACAAGAAGGTCAGTGATCATGAAGTGGAACTGAAACTGAAACGAGAGAAATGCAAGGTTTCCCACAGGAAGTATCTGGTCTACTGACCATTTCGGGTTTTTCAGTTCGAGAAGAATTGAATGACCCGGGTCCGATCCTGCCTCGTCGAGTGATTTTCTCAACCAACTTTCGGGAGATGCGATTTGGGTCGCTGCCCTGCTTGACAGCGTCCAATGTCGATCTTATATGTTCAATTGCATTGAAAGCCTTTGAAAATTAGAAACTTAAGACCTATAGATGTGAAGAACATCAGATTGTTAGGAGGAACTTAATGGGAAAGATAATTGGTATTGATCTCGGGACTACAAACTCCGTCGTAGCGGTGATGGAAGGTGGAGACCCAACGGTCATCACAAACCCCGAGGGTGGTCGCACGACCCCTTCAGTCGTAGCGGTCACCAAGAATGGCGAACGGCTGGTTGGCCAGGTCGCCAAGCGCCAGGCCGTGACGAACCCCGAGAATACCGTTTACTCGATCAAGCGTTTCATGGGCCGAAAGATCGGTGAGGTTAGTGAAGAGATCACGATGGTGCCCTACAAGGTGACTCAGACCGAGAACGGGGATGCTGCTGTTGAAGTTTCTGGTAAGGTGCTGTCACCACCTGAGATCTCGGCCAGGATACTGCAGAAACTGAAAGAGGCTGCAGAAGATTACCTCGGCGAGAAGGTGACTCAAGCCGTGATCACTGTTCCCGCTTACTTCAACGACTCGCAGAGGCAGGCGACGAAGGATGCCGGCCGCATTGCCGGTCTGGAAGTACTGCGTTTAGTCAACGAGCCTACAGCGGCAGCGCTCGCCTATGGGTTGGACAAGAAGGGTGACGAAACGATAGCCGTATTCGACTTCGGAGGTGGAACGTTTGACATCTCGATCCTGGAAGTCGGAGAAGGTGTTGTAGAAGTTAAGTCCACCAATGGGGATACTCACTTGGGTGGAGACAATCTGGATCAGCGGATCATCAATTGGATAATCGACGAATTCAAGCGTGACCAGGGGATCGATCTCTCGACAGATAAGATGGCCCTTCAGAGGCTCAGAGAAGCCGCCGAGAAGGCGAAGATGGAGCTTTCGTCCGCCCAAGAGACCGAGATCAATCTGCCCTTCGTCACCGCCGATGCAAGCGGACCCAAGCATCTTAATCTCAAGCTGTCACGTTCAAAGTTTGAGCAGCTGGTAGAAGACATTCTGGAAAAGACTCTGGAACCGTGCAAAAGGGCTATGGAAGATGCGGAACTGAGTTCCGCTGAGATCGACGAAGTAGTGCTCGTCGGTGGTTCGACCCGAATCCCGCGGATCCAGCAGATGGTTAAGGAGTTCTTCAACAGGGAACCTCACAGGGGCGTGAATCCTGACGAAGTGGTTGCGATTGGTGCGGCGATACAGGCCGGCGTCCTGGGCGGTGACGTCAAAGACGTCCTGCTGCTGGATGTTACGCCGCTGTCTCTGGGAATTGAGACTCTGGGAGGAGTCAACACAGTCCTGATCGCTCGGAACACGACCATCCCCACTCGAAAAAGTGAGGTCTTTTCGACAGCCGCCGATAATCAAACTTCTGTTGAGATCAATATCATGCAGGGTGAAAGACCCATGGCCAGGGATAATAAGTCGTTGGGGAAGTTTCATCTTGTGGGCATCCCTCCGTCACCGCGAGGTGTCCCGCAGGTTGAAGTGACCTTCGACATCGATGCGAATGGAATCTTGAATGTCCATGCCAAGGACAGAGGGACCGGGCAGGAGCAAAAGATCACAATCACGGGATCCAGCGGGCTTTCCGATACCGAAATCCAGGACATGGTCGAATCCGCGGATTCCCATGCTGATGAAGACCGGAAGATCAAGGACGAAATCGAAGCTCGGAACCGGGCTGATAACCTTGTCTACAGCAGCGAGAAGTTGATGCGCGAGAACAAGGATAAGATCAGTGAGGCCGATGCCCAGCGGATCGAGAGTGCCATCGAGAAGACGAAGAAGGCTATCGAAGAAGGCGGGATAGACAACATCAATACGGCGGTTGAAGAGTTGACTCAAGCTTCGCATAAGTTGGCGGAAGCGATGTACCAGTCGGCGGCTCCGCAAGATGCCCAGCCTGGAGCTCCTGAAGGAGATGGTCAGGCTCAAGCAAGTTCCGATCAAGAAGACGATGAAGTGATCGATGCTGAATACGTGGATGTCGACGAAAAGAAATGATTGAGGAGTCGCTCATGTGGCTCGAGACTGGGTTTCCAGGGCGTATTGCCCAAAAGGGGCCGCCAAGATCCGAAGCTCGAAGCTCGAAATCCGAAACGAATCTCAAGCTTCGAGTCAGCTCTCCAGGATTTCGCTTTCACTCTTGACCAACCCGGCCCTAATCTTCCCGTAGACACGCTGGACGTGTCTACGGGGAGCCCTCTCCCCTGCAACCCCTTCCTTAACTACCTGCTTCATATTGGCGAAACTCTCTTCCAGTTCGGTAAGAATCAAGCCTGTTCGAGTGGGGTCATAGGGAATCTGGATCGTTTTCACACCAAGTTCGGCAAAGACTCTCAAATAACGAGCGGTGATCATGTCTGGACAGGTGATCCGTTTGCGCCCCAGTTGCAGCTCGAATCCCAAAAGTGTTTTCATCAGAACCGGTTGACACTTTCGGCCCAGGAGCTTCACCTGGCGCGTCTTCAGGGGCAACACGTGATCTCGGTAGATCGCTAACAACCTTGACATTTCTTCGGAGGGCAGGGTCCTGGTCATATTGACTGATATCTGGAGCACATGATAGCTTTACGCAACTTTGCGAAACTTGGACGGCGTCCTTTCTACGTTCTCATCAGATTCAGTTAATTGCCGTGGCAGGTCTGGTATTATATCAACTTTCTTACCTGTCCTTCGCGGTCGCGGTCATTTAGCGACAGCTTCCAAGGACCCGCAGCACAAGGAGTTACGTTCCTGTCATCGCATCTTTGAAGACGTCGCCAGAGTAGCCGGAAGACTCTGTCAACGGTGACGTAGACGATTATTGCATCTTGAGCAGCGATTTGCTGCGTTTCGGATCGATTCAGGTGAGCGATTGCCGGTGCCTGATCCGGTGAACCTTGGCGCTGGGCTTGTGAGAGGCCACCCTGCGGTTGTGGGTCCGGGTAGTTTCAGTTGTCTCTCCCGGGTTTGTATAAACCGGTTAAGTTATGGGAAAGTAAAGAGATATGATTGCATCTTCCGAGCGGAGAGACCTTGTATGAACCGGTCTTTCAAGTGAGAACAGAGAAGAAGCAGGTTGGAACTGGCACACTTCTTGCTACTTGACCACCGTGCGTTATGGCTACAGGACTTTGGGATTATGTTACTGACGAGTGGAAAAGGAATTGGCGGGCTCTTACACACCATCGGGCAGGCCCTTTACGGCCTGGCGCAGAGCCTGGGCGGCCCCGGATTGTTTTTTGTGGCGTTGGCCGACTCGTCATTTCTGTCGGTGCCCGAAGGCAACGATCTTCTGATTGTTGTGCTCTCAACCGGCCAGACCTGGGACGTCATGGCATACTATGTGTTGATGACAGTGCTCGGTTCGATCGTCGGCTGCTCCGTGCTCTACTATTTCGGTCGGAAGGGCGGAGGATTCATCGAGAGACGTGCCAAGAAACTGAAACTGGAACGTATAGAAAAGCAGTATCAGAAATGGGGCCTCTGGGCAATCATAATTCCGTCGATTTTGCCCCCACCGACGCCCTTCAAGGCGTTTGTTTTGTCGGCGGGAGTGTTTAAGGTTCCTTTTAAGAGGTTCCTCATAGCCGTTTCGATCGGACGGTCGATCCGGTACTTTATGTGGGGCATTCTGGCAGTTTTATATGGAGAGTGGACAAAACACTTTATTGAAAACAACATGGGAAAGGTTGGGCTGATTCTCTTAGGTGTCATCTTGATGGCGGTTCTCTCCTTTTTTGTGTTTAAGAAGAGCCAGAGAACAGCGAGCAGGCAGGAAGCACAATGAACGCGAAGTTTGGCCTTAGATTACTGCTGGTTACTCTTTTGCTCGTCGCAGCACTATCTTGCGGAGCAGTGAAAGAGCGAAAAGTGGTGACCGCACCCCCTGCCTACGCCGCAGCCAGGACAGCCAGTCTTAGCGAGTTGGTCGAACTAGTGAATGATCGCTATGCAGGTATCGACTCCTTGACGGTGTCGAAGCTGGACGTTGAGTTCACGGGTGGTTCGATCGAAGACGGGTATTTCGAGAAATATAGAACCGCGAAAGGCTACCTGGTGGCGGAAGAGCCGAGGTCGGTATTCGTTAATATTTTGAACCCACTGACGAGTTCTTCGGTCTTAGTAATGGCTTCGCACAATGATGAATTTCAGATCTGGATTCCTTCACGTAACCAATTCGTGACGGGGCGGACAGATGTTAAGACTGACGAAGACAACCCTATTTACAACGTCCGTCCGCTGCACATTCTGGAGGGAATCATGATCGAGCCGGTGCCGGTCCAAGATCCTGAGGTCAAGTACTATGTAGAAGAGGATAAGGATCAGGCTCACAAGTATTACGTTCTCGGAATCTTTCGCGCCACTCCGGAATCTCAAGTCTTGGAGTTGCAGCGTAAGATTTGGATCGAACGCAGCACGATGCATATTAGACGACAGCAGTATTATTCTGGGTCGGAGCTGACGAGCATCGTCCGTTACGGAAGTTCAGTTGAGATTGGAAATAAGTTGGTAACCACTCGGGTGGAGATTGATCGACCAGTTGAGCGCTATGCGATCAGCTTCGAGTTTAAGCCTGAGACGGTTGAATTGAACCGAGAGTTGAAGACGGAGTCGTTTACTCTCAGAGTGCCGGCTGGAGCCGAGGTGGTTCAAGTAGAGGGCAACGGTTAGTCGAGTCATGTTGAAACATATTTATTCAAACCTGAAACAAAGAACTACTCGGACTATTGTGAGTATGCTAGCGATCTCTGTAGGTGTCGTACTCATCCTGGTTAGTGTCGGTCTGACCTATGGCCAGTTAACGGATTCCGCTGAGCGGACGCGAAAAGTGGGCGGTGACTTTATCGTGCAACCGCCGGATGCATCGCTCTTTTTTGCGCTGAACAGCGGGACACTTTCGGTCAAAATAAAGAAAGTAATTGAGGATATAGAAGGCATTGACGCGGCTGCACCTGTGCTTGCGAAGTTCCTCAGTGAAAAGTTCCATCTTGTGTTTGGTATCGAGAAGGCGAGCTTTGAGCAGGTCAACAGCAGTCTGAAGTTTGTCGATGGCCGTCTTTTTGACCGTCCCGACGAAGTCGTAATCGACACCGTCTATTCTCGATCACAGAATCTGGTAGTGGGCGATAAGCTGGAAATACTGAGCAAGGAATTCGTAATCAGTGGAATCTTTGAACAGGGCACTGCTGCGCGAGTTCTGGTGCCACTGGCAACACTGCAGGAAATGAACGGAACGCCGGACAAAGTCACAATGTTCTTTGCCCGCTTGGCTGATGGAGTTGATGCTGATGGTGCTTTTGAACGGTTGATGGCCCGGATGCCACATTATAAAATAACGAAGACGGAAGAAATCCAGGCGATTATGACGGCTTCTACACCAGTGTTTAAGCAGTTCCTGATGGCGATTGTCTTCATCTCTGTTGTGATCAGCTTCCTGATCATCCTTCTTGCAATGTATAGCACTATCACGGAGAGGACGCGTGAGATAGGCATCCTCAAGTCGTTGGGAGCTTCCAAGGCTTACATTATCCAACTGATATTAAAGGAATCGATGTTAATTTGTGCGTTAGGCGTAGTGCTGGGCTTCATTTTGACTTTCATCACTATCCAGCTTATCCTAGTGACTTTCCCGACTATGCCGGTTCATATACCGACATACTGGCGAGTAGTTGCTGCCGGCTTAGCAGTCGGGGGAGGAGCATTGGGAGCATTGTACCCAGCAATCAAGGCCGCGCATTTAGATCCAGTGAGAGCTCTTGGTTATGAGTAAAATGATTGGAATGAGTCAGAAAAAGGACGTTGTTGTAACCGAAAACCTGCAGATGGTCTACAGGGTCGGCAAGGTTGAGGTTCCTGCGTTACGAGGTGTTGATATGACGGTCAAAGAAGGAGAATTTGTGGCTGTCATGGGACCAAGTGGCTGCGGTAAATCTACGCTGCTCCATCTGCTTGGGGGGCTGTTGACTCCATCGGCCGGTTCAGTACGAATTGATGGAATCGACCTGGCAAGTATTGGAGATAACAAACGGACCGAGGTCCGACGCAATAAAATAGGATTTGTGTTCCAGCGTTACAATCTGCTTCCAACTCTAACTGCCGAAGCTAACATTGAGCTGGCAAAAAGAATCCACGGAAATGGCCATAAATTCGAGACGAGTGCTCGAGAGTTGCTCACTATGCTTGGATTGGAGCACAAGCTGCACCACAAGCCGTCCGAGCTGTCTGGCGGAGAGCAGCAGCGAGTCGCGCTGGCACGAGCTGTGGTTAATCGACCGTCCATCTTGCTTGCTGACGAACCGACAGGAAATCTCGATTCTGAGAATTCTCAGATAGTTCTCGATATGCTCCAAACCTTGAACAAGAAACACCGTCAGACGATCGTCATGATCACCCATGATTCCGAGGCTGCAGCGACAGCTTCGCGTATCCTTGAAATGAGGGACGGAAGAATCTTGAACCGCGTAAAGAACCTCTTTTACGCAGTTGAACCGACGAGTCTTTGAGATGCAGAAGGGTCCGCTCAGAGCGATAGCCAGGGTCATCTTTTGGAGATTCCGAAGAGGAAGTTGGCAGTACGACATCATGTGCGGAGTGATTCTGCTGTTTATCTTCTTAACTCCCAGATCGGTTTTCGATGGTTCCTTCTTCTCAGAAACCGACGAACGGGAGGTCACACAGGACAGTGAAAAGGAAGCGGTAGAGGAAAAATCGGTGGATTCCGAAACCCTGATTGAAAGGGTGGAAGAAGCCGAAGCCCAGCTGAACGTTTCAGATTAGTCGCAACCGTTTTTTCCCATTCTCATCTCACCTAATAGTGGAAAGCGCAATGTTGACAATACGTGGATCAATCTCTCTTCTTGCTATCGCAGTCGCCAGTTCGGTGTTCGGTTACGGGCAGATAACTCTCGATGAAATCCTGGAGAACATGGATAGGGTTGGTGCCGATCTCCAGTCGATGCGCGCCGGGCTCCAGCAGAAGAAGTGGACAGATATCCTGGAAGAATACGACGAAGGAGAGAGCGGCCGATTCTTGTTCCTTAAAGACAAACAGGGCGTCTACTTGAGGAAGGATATTGAGAACCCGACGACCAACTTCCTCGTGATCAAAGAGGGCACGGTACTCTTCTATCAACCATCGATTAAACAGGCCCAGGAATACAACATGGGCCGTCACAAGGACAAAGCAGAGTTTCTGCTTCTTGGTTTTGGATCCGATCAGGCGGCGCTGGCCGAGACCTACGATATCAGCTTCAAGGGAGAGGAAGAGATAGGGGGGCAGAAGACCTATCGGCTGGAGCTCAAGCCGAAGTCAGAGAAGGTCGCGGCTTTCTTTGATCGCATTGAGCTGTGGATTGACGGCGAGAAGTGGGTTCCGATTCAGCAGAAACTGGTTGAGCCCACCCAGGATCATCTGCTCATCCGCTTTGAGGACCTGGAACTTAACCCGAAGCTGTCCAAGGGTGACTTTAACGTCAAGCTGCCCAAGGACGTCCGTGTCATCAGGAACTGATCTGAGCCGAGCGAGTGGTTGGTCAAGGTGTCTAACGCCTGATCCACTTCGCTCTGAAATGGCTTGAAATCGCCCACCAGAACGAAGAATTCCCGGCAGAAGGCCCTGGCCCTACATCGTCAAGATTGATTTCTTGCCCCGAAGCACGGCTCGCGTGTACAAGATCCGGTGAACGACGGTCCAGTTTGAAATAACCGCAATCACCCAAATGACCGGGTCCATGTAATAAAAGGATCCAATCAGCAGCAAGACGATTCTCTCCGGGCGTTCGAGAAAGCCAACCTTGCATTTAGGAATCTGGCATTCAGCTCGAGCTCTCGCATAGCTTGTCAGGACTGAACCCATCATGACGATCCCGACGAGAACGACGTAGTTTATCCGGTCCGCACGCCCGTAAAAGATTATCAGGCCCAGGTACATGATTAGATCGGAGTAGCGGTCCATGATGGAGTCGAAAAAAGCTCCGAAAGGAGTCTCCTGCCCTAGCTTTCGGGCAACCATACCGTCCACCATGTCGAACAGTCCGGCGAGAATCAGCACCAACCCAGCCAACCGGAACTGTCCCATCGCAAAGTAGTAGGCAACGCCCATACTAATGAGGAAGCCGAAGAACGTCAGGTGATTTGGGCGTATCTTGAAGAAGATCAGGATAGAAATAATCCGCCGGAGAATGATCTGTGCACCATCCCCTATTCTATTAGAGATCATTGTTCCTCCAAGCTAGAAGATCGTGAACCGGATCGTCAAGAACTTCTTGGGGTTCTGCCGGAAATCGTAGATGAGTTTGACAATTTCAGCTGAAACTTCGTTCAAGTTGTTGTACAGTTGCTCGTCCTTTGCGAGCTTTCCGAGAGTGCCCTTACCTTCCTCCACGTCTTTCAGAAGAGCCGCCAATTTGTCCAGCGAGTTCTGCAGCGATACGTAGACTTGGTCGTCGGTAGTCAGCTTGCCCAGGGTTCCCTCGCCATCCCGGATCCGGCGGGTGATTTCCCCTGCGTCTCCAACCATCTTGGCGCTCTTGTCGTAAATAGTAGGATCATTAACCATCTTCCCAAGAGTTCCATCACCTTCCTCGATCTTCCGGAGTAAGCGTTCGAGATGATCTGTGGTTGATTTGATGCTTTCGTACACCTCGTCTTCCCGCATCAGTCTGGAAATTGTGCCACCCCCCTTGCCGACATCTTCCACCAAGCTCCTGATTCTCTCCATCATCTTGTTTGCGTTGCTGACCGTTTTGTTCAGGTTGTTGAAGAATGAGGGGTCGGTGATGAACTTACCGACCGTACCTTCACCCGCTTCAAAACTCCGCATGATTCCCTGAACCTGTTCCGAGAGGGTTTCGAAATTCGCTAGGATATCGTTAGCGCCCGTAACCAGTTCGCCAAATGAAGCTTGTTGGGTTCCGGTAATCACCACCGTCTCCCGGGTCGTGGTTCCGAGTACACCCTTAATTGGTACGTCTCGTACCTCGGGGGGATCTGCCGTTCTTCCCAACGAAACCTCAATATACTTATCACCCAACAGACCAACCGAACCCAGCGATATGTTGCTGTCTTTCCTTATCCAGTTTCGATACTCCGAGTTGATTCGCATCTCCACCAGGATGTTCTGAAACCGCGATCGAGCATCAGCGATTCTTCGGTCCATATCGACGAGGTCTTCTTGCTGGTCGGTCAGAGTATCGGTTCCCTCCTCTACAGCCTTCTCAAGCCGGAGTGCTTCTGTTGACTCAGACCCTTGCTCAGCTAAAACTCGTTGATACTCCTCTCTGGCCGCCGTCAGTTCGTCCTCGGCTCTTGCTATCTTCAATTCGATGCCGCTCCGGATCTTCTCCAACTCGGCTACGCGGCGAAACACCCGCTGATTCTGAACTGTATCCGGCGGGTCCAGGGTACGTGAAATCTGGACCTTGGCGACGTTTCCCACTTCGACTCCGCCCAGGAGAACGATGTCACCTGGTTTCAACCCGGAAACGTTCGAAAGATATGTCATCGCCCAGAACTGCTCTTGAAACAGTCCGACTTGAGAGCCGATTAAGAAAATGGCGACAGCCAGGAGCGCACAGGAAATGACGACAAAAATGCCGACCCTCAATTCGGCTAGGCTAGTTTGCTTTCTGCGACTCATATTTGACACCCTAATCTAGGAACTCTCGGATATAACTGTCGTCTGTGGTGCTTAAGTCATCTTCGGTTCCTTCAAGAAGTATGGCACCTTTGGATAGCATCACGAAGCGTGTGTTGCCAGACACCTCCGAGTTTCCGGCACGGAACGAGATACTACCATCCGGAGACTGTTCTGCCGTTTCTCTGGCGATCGTCTTTGCCGCATTGAGATCGTGTGTCACGAAAATTGAGGTGACCTGTTCGAGGTCTCTCAACTTTATCACTAGCTCACAAATAGTCCTGCCGGTAATCGGGTCGAGACCGGCGGTTGGTTCGTCGTAGAGCATGATCTTGGGATTTCCTACCAAGGCCCTGGCTATGGCAACTCGTCTGCGCATTCCCCCGGAGAGGTCCGACGGCATCTTGTCTTCCGATTCCTGAAGTCCTACGAAACCGAGCATCTCTTCGACATCTTCCTGGATCACTTCATCGCTGAGTTTCCGCTGCTCCCACAACTTGAAAGCCACATTCTCCCAACTGTCAGTGAGTCAAAGAGTGCCCCTGACTGAAAGACCATCCCGATCTCACCGCGAACCTGCAGAAGTTCCTCCTCGTGCATCTGACTTATGTTCTGATCACCCAAGTACACTTGCCCCTTGTCCGGTTTCACCAGCCCCAGGACTGTCTTCAGAATTGTTGATTTTCCCGAACCACTCCCACCCAGAACAATCTTCATCTCACCCGGGTGAACCGTCATGCTGAACCGGTCCAGAACCTTGCGATCGTCGTACGCCTTTGTGACCTCTTCGAATCGAATCCCTGTCAAAACCTCAGCTCCAGGACGATCTTGCTCAGGAAGAAATCACTGATGATCACGAGTACCGAGGCGAAAACTACGGCCTGAGTCGTCGCTTTACCTACACCTCGTGTACCGCCTGTGGTGCGCAGGCCAAAATAACAGCCCACCGTCCCCACGATGAAACCGAATACGATCGGTTTGATCAGGCCTTCGACCGCGTCACTCGAATGAATCGAACGCATGGCTGTATTCCAGTAAAGGTTGGTGTTCAGGTTGAGAGTGTAAAACGACACTATCCATCCGCCGATGAGTCCAAAGAAATCGGCCACCACTGTCAGAAGAGGAACCATTGTTGTGCATGCAACCATACGCGGCGTGACCAGTTTCTTTGTTGGATCTGTTCCAAGAGCGCGCATTGCATCGATCTGTTCTGTTACCACCATTGAGCCAAGCTCAGACGCAATCCCTGAGCCCACCCGTCCAGAGATCATGAGCGCGGTAAGGACCGGTCCCAGTTCTCTCACCAGCGCAAGACTCACAAGTTGGCCCGTCAGGTTGATCGCACCAAAGGCCTGAAGTGACTTTGAGGATTGTAGGGCGAGCACTCCACCTGTGAAGAAGCCGGTCAGCATAATGATTACTGCTGAGGCCACTCCGACAGCATCCATCTGCTGAAAGGTTTCCTGGAGATAGCGAGGCTTCTGAAAGAGATTTGCTATCGACCTGAAACAGAGAAGGCTGAATTCCTGGATTTCAAAAAGAGCGTGGTATATCGGTCTCATGGGCATTAAACACTTGCCTGCATTCCGGCCCCCTGATAAAACACTGAGATTCTATCAGAGATGTCGAAAAGGAGTCTCCGGAGAACTATGTATCCGAGATCCTTGACATAGCGTCTCAGGTACACTTGGGCTCCAGGGAATTGGGCGGTGATGTATTACCACCCCTCAAGCGTGCAGGGAATGTCGGCAATTGTGTAACGTAGGGAGAGTTTTTCTCATCTGATTCTAAACGAAGGGACAGACACAGCGATGATCAGACCGATAGTCAAGTATCCGGCACCGGAACTCGAAGAAATCTGTATTCCGGTCAGTGACTTCAACTCCGACCTTAAGGAGTTGGCCGGTGACATGTTGGAGACTATGTACTCAGCACCGGGAATCGGCCTCGCGGCTCCCCAGTTGGGTGTGAACGTACGTTTGATCGTCGTTGATGTGACGGCCGGCCAGGAAGATGGATATCAGCTGGTCCTGGTTAACCCGGAGGTTGCTGAGCATTCGGGAAGACAGAAAGAGGAAGAAGGTTGCCTCAGTATCCCGGGAATAACTGCCGCAGTGGAGCGACCGGACTGGGTGCGTGTCAAAGCCCAGGACCTGGAAGGTAACGAGTTTGAGATCGAAGGGAACGAGCTCCTGGCCAGGGTTCTTTGTCACGAAATTGACCATCTTGAGGGTATCCTCTACCTGGACAAATTGTCCCCCCTGAGGCGCGACCTCCTTAAGAGGAAAATCAAGAAGTTGATACGGGCAGGCGAGTGGTGAGTCGTGTAGCATTCTTGGGAACACCTGAATTTGCTGTACCGTCTTTGGATGCACTGATTCAAAGTCCCGACCACGAAGTCGTTTGCCTGATTACCCAACCTGACAGAAAGGCCGGTCGCGGCCAGAAGCTGACTCCCCCTCCAACAAAAGTAACGGCGCAGAAGTACGGGGTGCCGATCTTCCAGTTTCGAAGTCTTCGCAAATCTCCCGAGGCTATCGCAGTCCTTGAGAAACTATGCCCGGATTGTTGTGCCGTTGTGGCCTTTGGACAGATTCTTAAACCTGAATTCTTCGATTTCCCTCCCTGTGGAACATTGAATGTGCATGCCTCTGTTCTTCCCTCGTACCGTGGAGGTGCTCCGATTGTCCACAGTATTCTCAACGGTGAGTCTGAGACCGGCGTGACGATCATGAAGATTGATGCGGGGATGGATACAGGCGACATCGTGAGCCGGAAAAGTGTCAGAATATCTGCAAACATTACTGCGGGTGAGCTTGAAGAAGTCTTGGCACGCGAGGGAGCTGAGCTGCTTCTCAAAACACTCGATGGCTACTTGAGCGGTGAGCTTAAGCCGAAGCCCCAGGACCACAGTCTGGCAACCTATGCCCCTCGATTTGACAAGGGAATTGCACAACTTGAATGGAGCCTGGATGCGAGTCAGCTGCACAATAAGGTCCGGGCAATGAATCCCTGGCCCGGTGCGACCTTCAGATGGAGAGGGAAGGAGGTCAAGCTTTGGCGCACGGGGCTCGTCGCCGAGGATCCATCCAGATCCCCCCACGCTCCCGGTTCCATCATTGAGATCCGGAAAGACAGCTTTCTAGTGCAATGCGGGGATGTCACCGTAATCGCCCTTGAAGAACTCCAACTGCCGAACCGAAATCGTGTCGGGGCGAAAGATTTCCTTAATGGGTGTCAGTTAAGACTAGGTGACCTTCTGGCATAAAATGAGGAGGATGGCAGGTGCCAGATACCAGATGCCGGACTTGTCGCGCCGTAGCTCGAAGACCGAAGGCGGATGCCCGAAATCGTAAATCGAAAATCGCAAATCGCCAATCCTAGATGCCGATGTTTTTGGTCAGATAGTGCGTGTGATCATGGTCCGAGGCCCGCGCCCTTAACAATTTGAACCCCGAGCCAGTTGAGAAAACACCGTGAGTGACAAGAAAGGTGCCCACACGCGAACCGTTGCTGTGGATGCTTTGATCAGGCGATTTGTCGATTCAGCAGCTCTGGATACGATCTATCATTCTTCCCCTTACCTTGATCTGAACTTACAGGACCAGGGGCTGGTGCGTGAATTGGTCGATGGTGTTCTACGCAATCGGGGGAAGATCGATTTCTACATTTCGAAGCTGTCTCATCGCCCGCTGAGTCGGATTGACGAGGTTGTTCTCTGGATTCTCAGGGTCTCGCTTTATGAAATGGAGTCTCTGCGAATCCCACATTACGCCAGCGTGCACACGGCAGTCTCACTGTGCAAAGCGCTCGGGAAGACTTCGGCCAAGGGGTTTGTCAACGCTGTGCTGAGAGAGTTTCAGAGACGCCCGCCCGCACTTCCAGAAGGGAACTTCTCCGAGTCCTTGGCAATTCGCTACAGCCACCCGCCCTGGCTGGTGAATAGATACTTGAACCGATGGGGGCTTCAGACAACGCTCGAATTCCTTGATCGCAATAACCGTCTACCTGAACCGACCTTGTGGGTTAACCCTTCCAGGATTGAAATCCCAGAGTTTTGTGAGAGGCTCTTCGCGGATGGGTTCGAAGTCGAGGTTGTGGATGACGTCCCCAATTGTGTTCGTGTTACAGGTCGGAGATTGACCGACCATGCACTCTACCGTGAGGGATACTGCTTCTTCATGGATATCTCAAGTCAGCGAGTTGCGAACTTGATGGATATGACGGGGAAGCGGGTCGTCGGAGACTTCTGTGCCGCCCCCGGGGGCAAGAGCTTCCTGATTGCCGCTCAATTGGATGAAGATGCGCTGATGGTGTCCAGCGATGTGAGCGGAAGGCGGCTCGGCTCCATGAAGCGGAGAGCGGCTCAATACCGAATCGAAGGTGTGAATCTGGTTCAGGCGGACTTGGTAAATGGAACTCCTTTCGGCTGCAACTTTGATTTCGTGTTAGCGGATGTCCCTTGCTCCGGGTTGGGAACGATCCGATCTAATGCGGACATCCGCTGGACGATCCGGGAGTCTGATTTGCTTGAATACCAGAAAAGGCAATTAGAAATCCTCGCGAGCGCTTTTGCTAGCTTGAAAAGGGGACATTGCCTCGTCTACTCGACTTGTTCTACTGAACCGGAAGAGAACGAACAGGTTGTGGAGGAATTCCTGGGGCGGCAGCAGCAGGCGGAACTGGTCGAGGGCTTCTTTCGGACCTTTCCCGAAAATGAACGAGGTGACGGCTTCTTTGCTGGGCAGGTTAGACGGGTCTGAAGAGCGTGTGGTAACTTAGTTTTGTTGTCTCAAGGAAGTTTTAAATGATCCGTAAAACAGGTAAGAAGAGTGACCTGCGGCTCAACATTCTGGGCGTGGGAAAGCTGGTCCTCCTTTCGGGGGTTCTCGTTGCCGCCTTCCTTTTGAGTCTGATCTTGGGGATGCGTCTGGCCGTGAGCGGCAATGTGATGGAGACGCCGGTCCTGGTTGGGATGTCGCTCGAAGATGCAGAACAGGTCTTCTCCAATGTTGAGTTGGGTCTTGTCGTGGGCGGGCAGAGATATGATTTGCAAATTCCTGCCGGCGCAGTAATCGCTCAGTCGCCGGGCCCCGGGGTAGGGATCAAGGCGGGAAGGGATGTCAGGGTCATTCTGAGTCTCGGGAGGAGAACCAATGCTGTCCCGAACCTGAAAGGTACATCATTGCGGGCCGCTCGGTTACTGGCTGCTCAAAATGGTTTTGAAATTGGCAGGATATCTGAGATCTCACTGTCAGACGAGGACGAGACAATCGTTGAGCAGTCCCCAGTTCCTTTTTCCGAGGAAACGGTGGATGACAGGGTTGATGTCCTGGTCTTGAGGAAATCCGTTACGTCTTTTGTGATGCCTGACGTTGTCGGCTGGAACCTCAATAAGGCTTTGATGTTTTTCGAAAACCATGGCTTTGACACGCGGGTTTTTTATCGACGGCGCTCAAGTGTCCGAAGAGGATCTATTGTGAGGCAGTTTCCTGAACCGGGGTATCGGTTGAGTGAGGAGGACGTGATCAACCTGGAGGTGGCACGGTGATGCCGCAAGTCGCTCCTTCGATCTTGTCAGCGGATTTTGCCAACCTGGAACGAGATATCCATCTGGTCGAGGAAGCAGGCGCACAGATCATTCATGTTGACGTCATGGATGGTCACTTTGTCCCTAACCTCACGATTGGGATGCTGGTAATCGAAGCGGTCCGAAAAGTGACCGATTTGACCCTCGATGTGCATCTGATGATCTCGAACCCTGAAACCATGGCGTCCAGGTTCGTTGACTCGGGCGCGGATTCTGTCACGGTTCATTACGAAGCAGCGACGCATCTGGATCAGATCGTGTCGGAACTGAAACGCAAAGGAGCAAGGGCGGGCGTAGCCCTGAACCCACATACACCTGTGACGGTTCTGGAGGAGATACTTCCCAGTTGTGATCAGGTGCTCCTGATGTCAGTTAATCCCGGGTATGGGGGGCAGACGATTATCTCCTCGAGTTTTCCTAAAGTGAGAAAGCTGAAAGATCAGATTTCTAGTTTAGGTTTGGACGTGAGGATCGAGATCGATGGTGGAATTGGAGAGGACAACACCTCTGATGCTGTGCGGGCCGGAGTTGATATAATAGTCGCGGGCTCCGCCATCTTTGCTGCGGAGGACCCGGCAGCCGCTTTCGCGGCCATGCAAAGTGCGGCGAATGAAGCAGCGAGAGACACTCGCTCTTTTGTATAGAGGCGAATCCAAAATGAAGGTTTTGAGAACGATCTGTATCCTGATGCTGGTGGCTTTGGCTGCAGGAGCGTGCGGCCAGAAAAGCGCTGGTTTGCAGGAGGGTGCTGCGGCTCCGGACACGCAGTTGTTCGAGAACGGGATGACTTACCTTGAGAAGAGTCAGTTCATTAAGGCACGGCTCTCTTTCCAGACTCTGATCAACACGTATCCTGACAGTGAGTTCACCCCTGCGTCCTTCCTGGCAATTGCCGATTCCTACTATGACGAAGGTGGAGCCAGCAACTTGCTTCAGGCCGAAGCACAATATAAGGACTTCCTGATCTTTTACCCCACTCACGAGATGGCGGACGACGCTCAGTTGAAGGTGGCCGCGATCAATTACAAGCTGATGAAGCCTTATGACAGAGATTCTACGAACGCTAGAAAGGCGGAGCAGGAGTTCAAAAGATTCTTACAGAATTATCCCGACAGTGAGCTGACTCCTACGGCCCGTGAAGCTCTACGGGATGTGGAGGAGACCTTGGCCCGGGGAAAGAGTGAGATTGGGGAGTTCTATTTCAGGAGACGGTCATATGGGGCTGCGGAAGCTCGTTTCAGTGAGGTCATAGAAGAGTACCCCAACTACAGCATGCTGGATACCACGCTTTACAGGATGGGGCGGGCTCTTGAAGAATCGGGCCGTGTGACGGAAGCTGTTGTCTATTACGCTAAGGTGGCAGAGGAGTTTCCTTTCAGCGATCACTTTGATGCAGCGACGGAGAGACTGATACTGCTTGAACAACCGGTTCCTGCAGTGAATGAGCAGTTAGCGGCGGAGCGTTCGGCGAACCTTCGTGAGGAAGGATCATTCAATCCGATCAAGAGCGTGTGGCAGGTCTTTTCGGGACGTCCGGATATTTATGAGATCGCCCGAAAACGAGCAGAAGAGAGAGAGTTGGCCGGGGAAGGGTTGCCCCCGGAAATTGTTTCGAGTTCAAACGTGTCGAATCCATAGGAAGATGTTGTAATGCGGCGTTTAGTGTTGGCGGATGACAGCAAAACCATTCAGAAAGTAGTTGCTCTCCTTTTTGAAGAGGAGGACTTCGAAGTGCATAGCTTTGAGAATGGTGCGAGCGCACTTGAGCATGTTCGCAGCAGAGGCGCGGACATAGTTCTCGCCGATGTCTCATTGCCAATTCTTGACGGATACGACCTCTGCCGGGAGATCAAGGAGGATCCTCGGACTTCTTTGCTACCTGTCGTCCTGTTGGCAGGTACGATGGACCCTCTTGATGATGTTCGGGCAGCGGACGTGAGGAGTGACGGTTCCTTAACGAAGCCGTTTGAGACATCTCGCCTGATACGGCTGGTAAAGGATCTGGTGGAAATCACACCGGAGCAGCAGGAACCTGAGCCGGTGCCTGAGGAAGAGGTAGCGATTGAGCCTGAGGCACCTACCCGTGAGCTGCAGGAAGAGGTCTCGGTCCAAGAGCCGGCCTGCGAATCGATGGACCTGCAGGGCCCGGCCAGGATTCTGAGTTATTCAGGAGCCTCGGAGGACGGGATCATTCTTCATCTTCCGGTGTTTCTCTCTTCGGGCAAGATCTACTTTGAATTGAGTGGGGAGCAGTGCGTACCTTCATTGGCACCCTTGGCCCGGGTCGTTGAGCGTCCCATGAGCCCTCAGTTTACGGCGAGTCAGCTGGATGCTCTTGCTGACGAAGTCTTAAAAAAGCTCCCTGACACAATTCGGTCAATATTGCCTGATATAGCGAAATCCGTGTTGAAAGACTGAGCTGCCTTACCCTCGGGGAGACGCCCCGCTTGAGTAAAAGGGAATGACAGCGTCACCGGCGCCATGGGCTCGATGCATGGTGATCTTTGCGCTGACTTCCAGCCTCGGAGTTGACTTGTCTGGGCTATAATTCACAATCTATTTCTTTTACCGAGGCTGAACAGTTCTGGAGGAGACCTTCGTGTCGATTGAAATTCCAAAAGCATACGACCCCAGCGACGTTGAGGAGCGACTATACCAGTGGTGGGACCAGGAAGGATTCTTTCGCCCAGACGTCGAGTCCGAGCAGCCGGCCTATTCGATGGTGCTGCCTCCGCCCAATGTAACGGGTTCCCTGCATATGGGGCATGCCCTAAACATCACCCTTCAGGACATCCTGGCACGCTGGAGGCGAATGCAGGGCAGGAACGTCTTGTGGGTTCCTGGGACGGATCATGCAGGAATTGCGACTCAGAACGTCGTAGAACGCCAGTTAGCCGAGCAAGGCAAGCACCGGACTGATATAGGGCGTGAACCGTTTGAAGCACTGGTATGGGAGTGGAAGGAGAAGGCGGAGTCGAATATCTTGCGCCAGATCAGGCGGCTTGGGTGCTCGTGTGACTGGAGCCGTAAGCGGTTCACTTTTGATGAAGGTCTGTCCCGGGCGGTTCGTGAAGTGTTTGTGCGTTTGTATGACAACGGGCTGATCTATCGTGGGGAATACCTGGTCAATTGGTGCCCTAGGTGCGGCACAGCGATATCGGATCTGGAAGTTGAGTATGAGTCGGCGGAGGGAAACCTCTGGCATATCAAGTATCCAGTTAAGGGAAGCGCTGAGTCAGTGGTGGTCGCCACGACACGCCCCGAGACAATGTTGGGTGATACGGCGGTGGCTGTACACCCGGAGGATGAGCGCTATCGCCATCTCGACGGAAAGACGATCATCCTTCCCCTGATGGATCGCGAAGTGCCGGTCATTTTCGATCACTTCGTTGATTCTGAGTTCGGAACCGGCGTTGTCAAAGTCACCCCTGGACACGACCCTGCGGATTTTGAAGCGGGTAGGCGCCATGCATTGCAGATCATCAAAGTCATCGGGGAGGATGGTTCCATGACGATCGAGGCCGGACGGTATGCTGGACTTGATCGGTACAAGGCTCGGCAACAGGTGATCGAAGATTTGGAGGAGCGGGGGCTCCTGGAGAAGATCGAGAAGCATAGCCACAATGTTGGGCACTGTCAGCGCTGTGCAACCGTCGTTGAGCCGCTTGTTTCGCGGCAGTGGTTTGTCAAGGTCAAACCGCTCGCTGAGCCGGCTATTCGGGCAGTCGAAGAGAAACGGACGGTTTTTGTTCCGGCCAACTACGAGAAGGTCTATTTCGAGTGGATGAATAACATCCATGATTGGTGTATCAGTCGGCAACTCTGGTGGGGGCATAGAATTCCCGCGTGGCACTGTCAGGATTGTCACCATACCACTGTGAGCCGAGAGGATCCTTCAGCCTGTTCTGAGTGTAATTCGAGTGCGATCGTTCAGGAGACCGATGTTCTGGATACCTGGTTCAGTTCCGGCCTGTGGCCGTTTTCAACTCTAGGATGGCCCGACAAAACACGCGAACTGGAAGTCTACTATCCCACATCGACCATGGTTACCGGGTTTGACATTATCTTCTTCTGGGTAGCGCGGATGATGATGATGGGATTGAGGTTCATGGGTGACGTGCCTTTCGGCCAGGTATTCATAAACGGCTTGGTTCGGG
>JAUWTT010000535.1 GCA_030614585.1 Acidobacteriota bacterium | reverse complement strand
CCGAGACTCGTGACTCCGACTTCGATGGCGGCCCAGGTCCCTGGCAATCTGACCCACTCTCGCCAAACCAAGCTCAGGGTCGGTGAGCATCGCCGCAGCGAATCGAAGTGACCCTTCGTCTTGTTCTCTAAAAGAAAAGATCGGACCGGAGGCGTCGAAGAATGTGATCCGCCCCCCCTGCCTTGCTATGGCCAGGTGCTCGCTAACACTTTTCGCCTCTTGCGGAAGGAACAGTATGCGGTGCTGGATTGCCATGACTCACCTCCTGTGTCCTTTTATATATTACGCATATCTAGGCGAAAATGTCAAGCTTTTTCTTGCTTAAAGTCACCTCCTGTACATCGCTAAAGCCCGCACCCACAGAGGGAAAACGACTGCCTCCCGAGTCAGCTATCGGCACAAAAACCGCCTAGCCCCAGAGGGTATGTCCGGGGCTCTGAATTTCGACTTTGCCCTCGGTCCAGATCTTGACGATGTGCAAAAGAAATATACAACGAATCGACCCCGTCCACTTTTTGCAGAAGCCTTCGATTTACGTTTGTCACACAGAATCTCGTACATTACAAAAATATTAGATCAGCCAAAAAGCAAACCATGGCTACGAACTGTCACCAGACCGTCACCAGAAACGGTCTTAGGCATCTAACATATTGAAATTAAAGAATAATTTAGGAGCTGGATTGGGTTCGAATCCTACTCCCTCCGCCACTTTTGTGTTCTGACTTCAATGATGAACGTTCCGAAGAGTCGTCAACGGGTATCAGGCTGACACTGCCAATGCTCGAGCCTTCTGTTCGATGGATCTGATCAGATCCTGAATCGCATCAGCTTCTTTTTCCTCAAAGTATGTCTCGCCGCACTGGTCGCATACCCACGCCGGCACGCTATCCAACATCAAATGACATCCCTTGCGGTCAATGTGGAAGGGGGTTGTGCCTTTTCTCATCTCGCCTTGACAATGAACGCATTTCATGACTTCTCCCTCTCTTTGAAATCGTCGGACCACTCGTGCCTAGCCGGAAGATACGCCGTGATGATGGCCAGGTAGTCTTCTTTGGGCGAACACAACACGTGCAGCGGACGACCTCCCTGACCGTGGCCGAGGATCAAGCAACTATGCCCTCTTGAGTCTTCCGGGTAGTCTTCAATGACTTCACCATGATCTATTACGGACAGGACTTCTGCCGCACTTATCATCCGGTCCGGTCTTGACATCTGGTGCAGCGCATGTGAGAGAAACAGGCGTTTCTTCCTCGCCTTTTCTCGAACCTGTGCCAGAATCCTTTGGATATCACCCGTCATGGATTTCCTGCTGTTGCCTTGATGTTTTGCCTCGATTTTCAGTCTATGCGGAAAGGCAAAGCAGAGTCAATTTCCGCCCGCATGGTCGTCCTTCGTACGAGCTGTGTTCCCGCCCCTACAACTGATCGATTCTTCCCAGAAATTCGATGGTTTCGCAGAACTTACTCAGGTCAGGGTGGCTCAATCGGTGTCAGAGGGGTATCAGCCAAGAACTAACCTGTTGAGTTCGTTACGTTTTGCAGGCAGGGCCACAGGTTCGAATCCTACTCCCTCCGCCATTTTTCGCCCCAGGATCCATGTGACACAAAAGGTTTGACAGAAGGGCCATTTTGTGCAATTCTTTTTGTACAAAATGGAGCGAGGCCGTTCATGAAGAAGATCAGTATTTCGGAGGTTCGGAATCATCTGCCGTTCCTGCTGGACGAGATGGCCGTGTCAAACGAGCCCATCGTGGTAACCCGTCACGGCAAGCCTGTGGCCAAGATCTTGCCCTTTCACAAATCCCAGTCAAAGCCGGAGCGCTATCCTCTGAGAGGGTTGCCCATACGTGTATCCAAGGACTTTGACAAGCCTGTTCCCGAACTCTGGGAAGCTCTCGGCAAATGATCATCCTGGACACACAGGCCTGGCTTTGGTGGCTGCACGACCCTACAAGCCTGTCGCGGCGCGCTGTGTCCAGCATTCAAGAAGCAGAGAGGGGAAACGGCATTCGCGTTTCCGCCATCTCGGTATGGGAGATTGCCCTCAAGACACAGGTGGGCAAACTCGAGCTGCCTCTGGAGATCAATAAGTGGTTCGAGAGGGCCCGTTCCTACCCCAATCTGGTGGTAGAACCCCTGTCCCCGCTGGATGCCATTGCCAGCACGCAGCTGCCGGGACGATTTCACAAGGACCCTGCGGACCGGATGAGTATCGCGATGGCCCGTCGACACGGTGTCCCCCTCGTCACGTCAGATGCCAGAATCCGGGCCTACCCTCACGTGGAAACCATCTGGTAGGCAGAACACGGGCATCCTTTATACTTCAGAGTAGGTTTTTCTGAACTCTTGTTCGCCGAATCGAACGTGGTGGCGAGTATACTCGGAGCTGACGATTGAGGAGGCCCTGAAGGCCATTAGCCAAGAGCCCCTGTTTCAACCGTAGCGAGGGCCAAGCAATTGCATGAACCCGGACGTCCGTAGTGAAAAAACGGCTGCGCAAGAAGAAACACCTGGGTGAGTTCATAGAGTGGGGATGTCGGTTCGTCATCGTAAGGAACTGCAAGGGGGGGTTCAATATTTTTCTCGACGACTTCATCGAGGAAGCGATAGAAGCGAACAACTGCTATTGTGGTGGTGGCGGAAAGGAAAACATCCTCGACGTCATTGTCGAGCTTGGTCGAGCAGTAGACAATCCAGAGGCCAGACTCAAGAGAATAGCTGCTTGGCTCGATGCAAGACCAGACGTGCAGTCTTATAGGACAGGACGCATAATCGATCTGTGGTACGACGCGTTCGAAGATGTCGACGAGGAGATCGAACCACACCTCAGCGACCAAGGCGATTATGCCGGGCGTTAGGTTCGGACTAGATAAACTGTGGATGAAAGTGGAACCATCTTTCTTCTTTTCTGTCAGGTTTCATTCACGTTTCCTTCGAACCTCACCCTCATTTCAGCGTCCGGTTCCACTCATTTGGGACACAAAGCAACTCCTGAACCCCGATCACGCCTGACAGGAATAGATGCACTGTATCTTTGAGAGCTTGGTGGCACAATTCTCGCACCCTATCCGGGTACTCTCGTTCAATCCCTCGCCGTAGCCCACTGCAAGCTCGGTCTCCAACGGCAGGACGAATAGGCTGTGATGTCCTCTGTACGGAAGACGGGAGAAAACCCCGCCCGCACTCGAGTTCCTGCATTCTCGAGGCACACATCGTGAAACGACCAACACATCAAGAGGGAACAGATGGAAGAAAATCCACCAAGAGTCAGTGTAATCGCTGACGATCGAGAAAAGCAGAGTGGTGTCATACAGGCCTTGAAGGAGATAGACAATGTTGAGACGAAAATCCAAAGGCTTCGATTGGGAGACTATCTGGTGGACAATGGTCTTCTTTTTGAGAGAAAGACCCTTAAAGACTTTGCCATCTCAATCATTGATGGTCGCCTCTTCAGCCAGACGGTCAGGCTGGCTCGCTCTGCCTACGAAAGCAGTCTTATCCTCGAGGGGGAGGCCAACTCAGTTGCCGAAACCGGAGTCAGAAGAGAGGCTATCCAGGGAGCGATTATCACGGTAAGTCT
>JAUWTT010000268.1 GCA_030614585.1 Acidobacteriota bacterium | reverse complement strand
TATCAGGCATAATGCCAAGATCTTCCGGGAGAAACTTGCGATATGGGCGACAGACAGGATCGGATCAAAGCACTCGTAACAGGTGGAGGAGGGTTTCTTGGCGGAGCAATTGTCAGGCAACTCCTCATAAAAGGTCATTCCGTACGAAGCTTCTCAAGGGGAGACTACCCGGAACTCGCTGAATTGGGAGTGGAACAGGCCCGGGGAGATCTGGCAGATGCCGAGGCCGTGAAGAGGGCCTCAGCCGGATGCAACACCGTTTTTCACGTGGCGGCAAAGTGGGGCATGACTGGCGAGTACACAGAGTATTACCGCACCAATGTCGTGGGGACTGCCAACGTCATCGAAGCCTGTAGACACCACGAGATCCGGAGACTGGTGTTTACAAGTTCGCCAAGCGTTGTCTTCGATGGAAAAGACATGGAGGGAGCTGACGAATCGGTTCCCTACCCTTCCAGCTATAAGGCTGCGTACCCTGAAACCAAGGCGCTTGCAGAACAGCTTGTCCTTTCTTCGAACGACGCAGACCTTGCAACGGTGGCACTGCGCCCCCACCTGATCTGGGGTCCCCGCGATACCCAACTCGTGCCGCGCATCCTGGACCGGGGCCGAAAAGGAAGGCTACTGAGGATTAGGGGCGAACCGAAACTTGTTGACTTCACCTACATTGAGGATGCGGCGGCGGCGCACTTATTGGCAGCCGACCGATTGCGGGTCGACTCAGCCATAGCGGGACGAGTATACTTCGTCACACAGGATAGTCCAATGGCGCTCTGGGACTTCCTCGATAGAGTGTTGGCTGAGGCAAAGCTCCCCGAGATCAGAAGAAGTGTGTCCCCAAGAGTCGCCCTTGCGGTTGGCTGGCTCTGTGAGAACGCGTACCGACTGTTGCCTCTCACAGGCGAACCTCCTTTAACAAGGTTCATCGCCGAGGAGCTTTCCACTTCCCATTGGTTTGACATCAGTGCCGCCAAGAGGGACTTGGGGTATCAGCCTCGATTCACCATGGAGGAAGGCTTTCAAGAGCTGCGCCAATGGCTGAGCTAAGTTTGAGTTTGAATTCGATAAGGAGAGCAACGCAATGCAAGTGACAGTACTCGCGCGGATTAAAGCCAAATCAGGGATGGAAACGCAGCTCAAGGATGAACTGCTTGCCCTGATTGGCCCGACTCATTCCGAAGAGGGATGCATCAATTATGATTTGCACCAGTCGAATGAGGATCCCGCACACTTTATCTTCTACGAGAACTGGAAAAGCCAGGAGGACCTCGATCAACATCTGGGAATGCCGTATCTCCAACGGTTTCTGGGTAAAGCGGATGAAATTCTGGCGGAACCAGTGGAGATTACGCTGTTCACTCGAATCGGATGATTCGGGGGATTGCGTTTGTTGGCTGTGCCGATTAGCATTTATAGTCGGCAGAAGGGCTCTATCTGCTTTCTGTTCCCCGCGAAGTCTTTCGCCGGCATATACACCTACTCATAGATGCCATTGCGGACAGAGCGAGTGAATCTTCCGGCAGGTTGATTTGCGATAGCAGGTGGCTTGGAAAGGAATTACCTATGAAAACAGTCTACGAGATCTTACAGAAGAAGGGCGATGAAGTTTGGGCGGTGGGTCCAAGCGATACGATCTACAGTGCCCTCGAACTGATGCAGGCGAAAAACACCGGCGCCGTCCTCGTTGTCGAATCAGACATATTGCTCGGAATTTTTTCCGAGCGCGATTACGCCAGGAGGGTGGTGCTTGAGGGAAAGGCATCGAGAACTACAGCGGTCCGAGAAGCAATGACCACGAGAGTCGCGTACGTCAGGCCACATCAGACGATCGAAGAGTGCATGGCTTTGATGACGGACAAACGTATCCGCCACTTACCCGTTTTTGAGGGCGAGAAACTGATCGGCGTGATCTCCATTGGAGATGTCGTGCGGTCAAAGATCTCCGAACAGGAGTTCATAATCGAACAATTAGAGAACTATATTACGGGATACCGTTAGCTCGACCTTAGACGAGATCCCGGGTGAAGCAGTCGCACCCCCGAAGGAGGGTACGTCAATCAACACGTCGAAACAGGAGCATTTATGAGCCAATCCGTCAAAACGCAAACACTCACAGATCAGCTCATCGAGAAAGACACCCGATATGGGGCTCTGAACTATGCGCCTCTCCCAGTGGTCTTGGAGAAGGGCCAGGGCGTCTACGTCTGGGACGTCGAAGGCAAGAAGTACTTCGATATGCTGAGCGCCTACAGTGCCTTGAACCAGGGTCACTGTCACCCCCGAATCGTTGCGGCTGCAAAAAGGCAAATCGATAGATTGACGCTGACTTCCAGAGCGTTTCACAACGACATAATGGGTGACCTGCTGGAGAAGATCAGTGCATTGACAGGGTTTGAGAAGGTTCTGTTAATGAATTCCGGGGCCGAGGGCGTGGAAACCGCCATCAAGGCAATGCGGCGCTGGGGCTATACCGAAAAGGGGATTCCGAAAGATCAGGCTGAGATCATTGTCTGTGAAGAGAACTTTCATGGACGGACCACAACGATCGTAAGCTTTTCGACCGACCCTCTTTCATATGAAGGTTTTGGACCTGGAACTCCGGGTTTCAGGATAATTCCGTACGATGATCCCGATGCTCTGGAACGAGCCATAACCCCCCAGACCTGTGGCTTTTTGGTTGAGCCTATACAAGGTGAAGCCGGTGTCAGAGTCCCTGGCCCGGAGTACATGGCAAGAGTTAGAGACATCTGTACAAGGAATAAGGTCTTGCTGTGTGCAGATGAAATCCAGACCGGGCTGGGAAGGACCGGCAGGATGCTCTGTTATGAGCACTCCGGGATCAGACCCGATATCGTAATCCTTGGCAAAGCGTTGTCGGGAGGCCTCTACCCGATATCTGCCATAGCCTGCGATGACTCGATAATGAAGGTTTTCGAACCGGGGAATCACGGAAGCACTTATGGGGGCAACCCTCTGGCAAGTGCTATCGGGGTTGAAGCACTTAGCGTAATTGTGGAGGAGCGCCTGGCTGAACGAGCCATTGATAACGGTTTGTACTTTCTGGAGAAGCTCAGAAGCCTGAGACACCCCGCTATCAAAGAGATTAGAGGGAAGGGGCTGCTTCTGGCGATTGAGTTCACTGAACCCTTGGCAAAGGTCTTCTGCAAGAAGCTAAAAGAAGAGGGTTTGCTGGCAAAGGATACTCACGATGTAACGGTTCGCTTTGCCCCGCCGCTGATAATAACGCAAGACCAGATAGACGAAGCGATCTCCAGCATTGAAGCGGCGATATCACAATTGCCCTGAACCGAGGATTTCGCAAGATAATCCCGAGATGCCGGCAAAGCGAAGTAAGGCACGTTTGCAGTGGCGCAGCCAGGCCATTGCCGCCTCCCTGTTTAAACGAATGGACCTGGAGAGGAACCGACAGTGAACATCAAAGGGCAACACTTCTTAACACTCAAGGACTATCGAGCGGACGAGATTGCCGAGCTTCTCGACTACGCACGTCAACTGAAACGGAATTTCAAGCAAGGGCAACCATCGACCTTGATGGACGGCAAGATGATGGCAATGATATTTCAGAAGCCATCTCTTCGAACCCGCGTTTCTTTCGAAACCGGAATGTTCCAACTTGGAGGGAGTGCTCTTTACCTGGGTCCTTCTGATATAGGGCTTGGAGCGAGGGAATCGGTCGAAGACATTGCCAAGGTACTGTCGGGACAAGTCGACATCATCATGGCCAGAGTCTTTGGCCACGAGATCGTGGAAGAACTGGCTGAGTTCTCCTCCGTACCGGTCATCAACGGTTTGAGCGACTACACCCATCCTTGCCAGGCCCTCGCCGATTTCCAGACGATTCAAGAGGCCGGGAAAGGCTTTGAAGGCCTGAAGTTGACCTATATTGGGGATGGCAACAACGTCGCCAATTCCCTGATTTTTGGAGGACTGACACTGGGAATGCACGTCTTCACAGCGTCTCCTGAGGGATTTCAGGTCGGCGAAGGAGTCCAAAGTTGGGCTAAACAGGTCAGTACGGAAACAGGCGGCTCTTTGACGGTCACCGAGAGTGTCGAGGACGCAGCTCGGGGCGCCGATGTTCTGTACACAGACGTATGGGCCAGTATGGGGCAAGAGTCCGAGACTGAAGCCCGAGGGGTGGCTTTCAAAGGTTACACGATTGATCGGCGGGCCCTGGACCTGGCAAAGGACGAGGCCATTGTGCTCCACTGTCTTCCCGCCCACTATGGCGATGAAATAACCAAGGAAGTTGTGGATTCTCCATATTCCCGGGTATTCGAACAGGCGGAGAATCGGCTCCATGCACAGAAGGGGCTCATAGCTCTTCTGGCCGGAAACGAGTCCGGATGATACGAACCACCAAGGCACCAAGGACACTAAGAAATCACAGCCGTTTCCTCTTGGTGCTCTTGGTGTCTTGGTGGTTAGATTCCCTCGAGCTAACTTCCAATTATCGTCGTTCCGGCTTCTCCTCGAAGCGCTTGAGCAAGCGAGTCCGGCGACGTGATGATCACCCTGCGACCACCGGCTTTCAGGAATTCCACGGACGCTTCAATCTTGGGCGCCATAGACCCCTCGAGAAAATGCCCCTCTCCCAGGTAGCGCTCCGCTTCGTCGACAGTTATCAGATCCAGATCTTTTTGCCTGTCCGTATTGAAATCGAGAGAGACATTCTGAATGTCGGTGGCAATGACCAGGGTATCCGCGCCAACATTCCGGCCAATCAGACTGGCCGTAAAATCCTTGTCAATTACAGCGTCCAGACCTTCGAAGTCACCATCTTCTTCTACGAAAATGGGGATGCCTCCGCCCCCGCCGGCTATGACTATGATCCCCGCGTCAACCAGCATTGAGATCGTCTTGTGCTCGATAATCCTGGAAGGCTTCGGAGAGGGTACCACCAACCGCCAACCTCGACCTGCGTCCTCCCTCATCACCCATCCCTTTTCACTCAACAGCTGCTGTGCCTCTTCCTCTGTGAAGAACCGGCCAATCGGCTTTGTGGGGCGGTTGAAGCGGGGGTCGTCCCGATCACACACAACTTGAGTCAGAATGGTCACAACCGGCTTTTTGACTCGGTACCTCCAAAGAAGATTCTGAAGGCTCTGTTGAATCATATAGCCCATCCCCCCTTCCGTATCAGCGACCAACACACCCAAGGGGAGTTCAGGCACTTCGGAGGAGGCCATCTGGGACCTGACCAATTCGTTGCCAACCTGTGGTCCGTTCCCATGCACGATGATGAGGCCGCTGCCTCGAACAACCAAACCGACCACACCTTCGAGGACTTTACGAGTATTGGCGAATTGGGTGTGAATGTTGCCCGCCTGTCCTTTTCGGATTATCGCGTTCCCCCCAAACGCGAGGACTGTTAACTTCGGATGCTCATCGAATTGACTCATAGTTTCATCCTTTTGACGAGTGACCTTAACCAATCTATTTCACACAAGCACTATGACTGTTTGGGAGCCGAACGACGAACCGGTAATTGGTAATCGGTAATCGGTGAACCGTTATCGGTGGACCAGGAACGTTCCCTCGATGTCAAACGGGTAACCCAATTTCCCGGGCCGCCTGAAGCTGATTGTGATCCAAAGTAACGAATCGACTCAGGCCTTGCCGTGCGTGATACCAAATCGCCGTCCGAAGATGGATCAGATCGAGCGATCGGGGTGTCGAAACCGCAGGCATTACCGGAGCCATACAAAGGTCGGGACTCAGGTCTCGCAACAAGAATTGGTCGATGTCACTTTCGAGTTGGTCTTGGCATTTGTAGTATTGAGCGGAGGAGATGGACCCTTCGCGGCCCAAACGAACCAGGTTCCGATTTGCCTCAAGAACCATCACTACGCTCGAAACCAACCGGGCACCTGCGATCTGCCGCCGCACCTTCCGGTTCCCCTCTTCACCCAGCAGGATACATAGGTAAGCAGAAGTGTCCAGGTAGACGCAAC
>JAUWTT010000383.1 GCA_030614585.1 Acidobacteriota bacterium | reverse complement strand
GTGCTGGGCTCTACACATATCGCCCTCCGGGCTCCTTCGAGGAACACGGCACACGTCAGTAGAATCCTCGGGCTTTGGGAATCTTGAGTCCCGCAGAGCGGGACGCTATGTGTAGAGCCCAGGGTGGAGCGTGGGGGGCTTGCCCCCCAGCGGAACCCTGGGTAAGAGCGATCAACACGATCTCAGAGTCCCGCGGAGCGGGACGGCATGAATCTGCGTGGGATGCGTTTGCCGTTTGTCAAACAGACTCTTTGCCTTTTGTAGATGATTTGGGCAACACGCCCTGAAGCTACGGGGCAGGCGAGCATGAGCACCAGTACGGGCATGCCGAAAGCAATCTGAGCCAAACGTCCTGCAACTGGTGCCGTCGTCATCACGCCCGTTTTCGGTGTCCATCTAAATGGTCTTCGATACGGGGAGCGATATCGACCAGGCTCATGGGTTGATGTGGAGAGGGGAACGCCTTCTGGATGCTCCCCCACAGCAGTGTAGGCACTGGGTTCATGGTATGGAGTCCATGGCTCATGTCCTCAATATTTCCATGGTCGCTTGTGACGATCAGCGAACCTGAACTCATTCTGGCCACCACTGCAGCCAGAAACTCGTCAACTTCTCTGAGCAAGGTAACGGCCTCTTCGAGTGTCCCTCGATGGCCCACCAGATCAGTGAGAAAGAACTCGTAAAGGCACAGATCGTGGTCACGGCCCAGATTGACCAGTATTTCCGCGGCTTGGACAGGGGAGTTGAGTGGGATATCGAAGCCCAGATTCTGCAAGATTCGGTTTGTGAAATCCATGAAGAGGGCTGTACCTGAGCCAAGTTCCTCCATAGTACGGAGTTGAACTCCAGCTGACTCACACATTTGCGTGGTAGCTGAAATCCACCGAGGCCGCTTTTCGAAATACCGGGGCGTGTATGCATTCGCGAACGTCACTCGGAAATGCTTGTTCATAAGGGTACGGAAGATGGATTGAGATGAGATGAGCTGCCGAAGTTGCCCGGAAGGGTAAGCCTGGACATGTCGACCAACCTCTGCAGCTGCATTGATTCCGGTGAATAGAGTCGTTTGGCCGGTGGCACTTTGTGGAACCCCCTGAACACCCAGACAGGCATCGGTGGGGACGCACATGCCGTGTTCTGGAAGTTCCACGTCCTCGTCGCGAAAGAAACGCAGGACCTTACCACTGAAACAGGCTAGCGGGTTGGATCTTTGGTCGCGAGGACCAATGCCAATTCCGTCGATGAAAACAAGAACAACATTGTGCACTCTTCTACACGAACCTTCCTAATTTCGAGAGGAGCTGAGCCAATGCCGAAGCGACGGATCAGAAAATCAAGGTCCTGCTACCCCTTCTCCGATATAATAGCCCTTCCCATTTGTTGATGCGCTTCTGGACATCATCCCAAGTTGGAGTAAGGTGAGCAAGACAGGACAAAAACGTTCCCGGATGGCGGGGGTATCCCTGATTGCCATCCTTGTCTACTTCGTAGGCTACCTTTGTTCGCGGTTCTTCCCGGGTAGCATCCTCAGCATTCTCCAGGACCTAGGTTTCATTGCCTTGGTCGTCTGCTTGGCTTACTATCTTGTCAAGGGCTACAAGTGGTTGAAAAGGTGGCTGTTCTGGAAAGTACGTAACAAGATCATTGTCTCTTTCGCCTTTGTTGGAATCATCCCTCTGGTCATCCTCGTGCTTATTTCCTCCACCGTGCTTGTCCTGATTTTCAAGCGGCTCAGCACGTTCTACGTAGAGCGGGAGTTGACGGTGATCTCAGAGAAGCTTGAAGCCGGCGGAGCAAGAGTTGTTCTGGGCTATTATCGTGCCCGCACCCCCGACAACAGCCTTGAATTGATCAGGAGTGAAACGATTAAGAACCTGGAAAAATACCCGGCAGGACTCAAAGGTGTGGAGGTCCTTGTGTATGAGCTGAGAGCGCCGGTTGAGGAAGGGGAGGCGGAGGCCTTTCATCTCGTTGACAGGATCTCTTCGCGTCCAGAGGACGATACACCTGTTCTTGAGGTGGCCCCTGACTGGCTAAGGGACCAGTTTGCAGGCTTCACCGTTGTCCAGAATCATCTCTACTTTGCCGGCGTCAACGATGTAGGGGACCAGTACCGCTTGGTCTCCCGATTACCATTCGATGAACAGGTCTTAGGCTACCTGGAGAGAAGGACATCGATGGAGTTAGAGGTTGTGTCCTTGAACCCTGTCGACAATCCCTCTGAGTTTCGAGCCGTTCAGGAACGAGTGGGTGCTGCTCATGGATGGTTCTCGGTTGACTGGGCGCATTTCGTCGAGCCGGCCGATTGGAAGACGGGAGCCCCGAGCAGCCACTGGTCGATTGTGTGGTCGGTTCCCATGGTCTTTCTGGTGGAGCAGTTCTTTGCCAAGGGGACGGAGTGGTTCATCGGCCTGATCGTGCTGCTGCTGGTAATTTTCGTGCTTGTTGAGATCGCTTCATTGTTCGTTGGTGCGGCGATCGCCCGGAGCATTACAGGATCCATTGACAATATTTACCGGGGTGCAAAGAACATCCAGAAGGGCAATTTCGAATTCCGAATCGCTACGAGCAGGAAAGACCAGCTGGATGCTATGGCGGATTCCTTCAACAACATGTCGTCCAGCATCATCAAGCTGATGCAGCAGGTTTCCGAAAGGGAAGCCCTGGAGAAAGAGTTGGAGATCGCCAAAGAAGTGCAGATCCAGTTGTTCCCGTCGCGGCTTCCAGTGATCAGGCGACTGGAGATGGCGGCCAGTTGCACCCCCGCCCGACAGGTCAGCGGGGATTACTACGATTTCCTCTGGGAAGATGATAGCTGTCTCGATGTAGTATTCGGTGATATCAGTGGGAAGGGTATTTCAGCGGCCCTACTGATGGCGAGCCTTCAGTCCTCCATAAGAAGTGGGCTCACCACCCTTAACGAGTTTCCGGACCAGAAGGCCCGCATGGCGAATGTCGTCGCAGACGTCAATCGGCGACTCTACCAACGCTCCTCTCCTGAATCGTATTCAACTCTGGTGCTGGGCCATTTTGATGCAGAGAGCCTGGTGTTCTCTTATTGCAACGCTGGTCATCACCCACCTCTGATCTTTTCAAATGGAGATGTGAGGGGGTTGACCGTGGGAGGCACGGTTGTCGGCCTTTTCGGGAACTGGGCTTTTGAAGGCGGGGAGACGCAGCTCCGGCATGGGGACTTGGCCTTATTGTTTACAGATGGGGTAGTCGAAGCTGAAAACGAGGAAGGGGAACAATTTGGCACCGATCGGCTCATTGAAATCGTACGATTGAACAGCTTCCTAACCGCTGAGGACATTCAGTCGCTGATCGTTGAGCAAGTCTTTGATTGGGCTTCGGGCACTGAGCAGGCGGACGACATTACCGTTCTCTGTATGAAAATCGTTGAGTGAATGAGCACTGGGGCCGAGGGCTAAGCTCGAAGCTCGAAATCCGAGTCTAAGGTTCTGCATAATGCAAACCACCAAGGACACCAAGGACACTAAGGTAGACCCATTAAACTCAGTGTTTCTTGGTGCTCTTGGTGTCTTTGTGGTTCGAGTTATTCTGCTAGTCTTCAATTGCCGCATTCGCGAAGCGGAATCCCGAAATCGACATTTCGGCATGGCTTGATTTCCATCCCTCTGGAATCTGTTCAACGTAGAAGTTGAAGACTCTTTCCGAGAGCTGAGGTATTGGTGGAGTATAGGGGCTAGGTCTCAGCGGGGTCCGGTGGGTCTCCAGAAGAAGTTCGTCATAGTTGAAAAAGACAATTTTCAATTCAACTACGTCGATGGTCCGCTCGCCCTGGTTCGAAATAACCCCGGAAAACATGACGATGCGATTGCCGGCATAGTTGAGTCCCATCTGGATCTTGGGGTTCTTCAATTCCAGGTACTGTTGGTACCATTCAAAATCGAGATCCTCTTCGTGTAAAACCCCCTCCAACTTTTCCAAGGGTGGATGAGATTGCTGACTCAGGTAAATCGCACCCACGATAAGTGCAACAAACACGGCCAGCGCAACTGGCATGAATTTCAAGAATGGAGATCTCTTCCTCTCAGGACCTTGAAACATTGGCGTTGAAACGCGTCCTCTCTCGAGCTAGTCTAGCCTTTACTGGGTCTCTAGGAGGAGGCGGGGCTCGACTCGCCGATTCAAAGCGTAGGCCTCCTCGGTCGATCGGCGGTCGAACGGGCGTTCTTCCCCGAGCGAGACCGGTGTCATCCTGGAGGCATCCAGGCCTTTCCTGATCAAGTACTCGTACACAACCTGGGCTCGCTTGTCAGCCAGAGCCAGGTTGTATTCTTCGCTACCCCTCTCGTCAGCATGGCCTTCGAGCACGATCTTGAGTCCAAGATTTTCGGTGCGCAGCAGCCAGCGGGCATTTCCATCCAAAGTCAGGACGGCCTCTTCGGACAACTCCGAACTGTCAAAGCCGAAAAAGACCGGTTTGACCTGGAGCTTGAACTGTTCTTCGACCGGCAGGTGTCCAATGTCCTGCTCATCTATTGTTCCTGCACTACCCTCGTCTGTAGCAACCTTGACAGTCACGGCTTTGGAGACCGTCCCGCCGGGGCCTTCAGCACGAACCGTATAGGTAGTAGTCTCATCCGGAAAGAACTTGATTCGGCCTGATAAATCAACGCCGCCAATAGCGGGCTCAATGGTAACGCTTTCAGCGTTCCTGCTTTCCCAGGTAAGAAGAGCGGATTGCCCTGGTCGAATCGAAGGTGGTTCCATCCGCAGGTCCAA
Source organism: Acidobacteriota bacterium (assembly GCA_030614585.1). Taxonomy (GTDB): domain Bacteria; phylum Acidobacteriota; class UBA6911; order RPQK01; family JAPXNP01; genus JAUWTT01. The sequence continues at coordinate 44 of JAUWTT010000383.1, read as the reverse complement.
CTCCGGGGCAAGGCGGGCACCCGCCGATCCGTCTCTCGAATCAC
>JAUWTT010000471.1 GCA_030614585.1 Acidobacteriota bacterium | reverse complement strand
GCACTGCCCCACACCGGAGAAAGCGATCTGGTTCGAAGAGATAGAGGTCCTGAATGAACTGGGTGAGCAGGTTCTGCTGAAACGTCCTCGGGTGAACCCAGAGCTCTGTATCGGCTGCGGGATCTGCCAGAACAAGTGCCCCTTCATGGATCAGCCGGCGATCTATGTGACCAGTGCCGGTGAGACCCGGAATCCGGATAACCAAGTGCTGCTCTCCTCAGATTCCACCGGGTTTTACTAGTCGCGCCGAAGGTGCGGAGTCCAGGTGCCTTCGGCGCCTTCGAGCTTACCGGCTGGACGGACCTCTTCTCCTTCAACCTCAGTCAGACCATCGCCGAACTGCCGCCGGGCTTCCTCCGCCTCTGATTCTAATAGGCTGACGATTTCAGGATACAGTTCCTTAACGTCATAACGCTCTCCCGGATCTCGGCGAAGGTCGTATAGACCGAACTCGGCCGTCTTTGTTTCCGTCTGGCCAGGCCAGCCATCGTTCCCAGGTACTAAGCCCTCGTAGGTGCGGTGGGGATGAGGAAACACGAGCTTCCAGGAGTCTTTCCGTACTGCCTCCAGGTTACGACCATAGTAGTAATAAAGGACTCGTCGAGGGTTCGCCTCGCTATCGCCCATTAACAGGGGAAGTACACTAATCCCGTCGATCTTCTTTTGGGGTTGAGCGGCACCGCTAATCTCGACGATGGTGGGAAGAAGGTCGATGGTTGCAGCCAATCGATTGCAGACGCTACCTTCCGGAATCTTCCCAGGCCATGACATGATGCACGGAACACGTTGTCCTCCTTCCCAGCTGGTTCCTTTGCCCTCGCGAAGACCCGCAGCAGATCCCGCATGATTCCCATAGTTGAGCCAAGGTCCGTTGTCGGTCGTAAATATGACTAGCGTCCTTTCCCGAATCTTCTGTTTCTCGAGTGTGGCGAGAATCTGGCCGACTGACCAATCGATCTCCATCATCACGTCTCCATACATGCCTTGTTCGCTCTTACCGCGAAATTTGTCAGAAACACCTAACGGCACATGTGGCATTGAGTGGGCAAAATAGAGGAAAAAAGGCTGACCTGCATGGTCTTCGATGAACTCCACCGCCTTTTGTGTGTATCGCGTCGTTAAGTCATCCTGGGCTTCCAAAGAGCGGATTTCATCTACCTTCTGGTTTCCTTCGATCAAAGGCAGTTGAGGAGCGGTTAGCTTCCAGTGCCCTGACCCCACGTTTTCCTCTGAAGCCCGATTTCCATCGTAATGTACCGGCCACATATCATTGGAGTAAGGTACCCCCAGATACTCATCAAAGCCATGATTTAGCGGTAAGAAGCGTTGATGGTCACCCAAGTGCCATTTACCTACTGCACACGTTGCGTATCCCTCCCGTTGGAGGAGCTCAGCAATCGTCTCCTCGTCTTTATTCAGACCAATCTGCGCGCCGGGGAAAAGAGCGCCAAGGATGCTGACCCGATTCGAGTAACACCCGGTCATCAGTGCAGCACGAGAGGCGCTGCACACAGCTTGTGCAACATAGAAATTGGTAAATCGCATGCCTTCGCTGGCCATCTGATCAAGATTCGGGGTAGTGAAACCAGTTGCTCCAAAACTACCAACATCTCCATAACCCTGATCATCAGTGAAAATGAGCACAATGTTGTATTTGTCGGTAGGCGGTGGTGAACAAGCCACCAGAAGAAGAGCAAGAACGGAAACAAGGGACTTGATCATGCGAGGAACCTCCTTTCATGTTTGCAGTCCACAAGGCAAACTAATTGTACTCGGTCACTCAAACCGATGTATCGGGCCGGTCATTCGACAATCGACGGCCTTCGCGAGCACACTCACGAACCATCAAGGGAATCCCCTGAATACAGTCCGACTTGCGGTTGTCTGGTGGATGTTCTGTACCGGTGCTATCGGGGCAGAACTCACCTGTGAGGTCGTGATTCGAGATTAGCCATCCGTGTACTCTGCGCCCGAGTTGTGTTCTCATCATCCCGGGAGTGTACGTATGAGCAAACCAGTAGAGAAACTAGTACAAGGGTCGCATCAAGAGATTGATATGCCGGCCGAAGCAGGAGCCGATAAACCCCCACCACGTGAGAAGAGGATGACAAAACGACTCGTTTCACTGGATGCCTACCGGGGAATGATCATGATCTGTCTCATTTCTGTGGGTTTCGGATTGTCTGCTTTTGAGGGGCATCCCTACCTCGGATTCCTCTCAACTCAAGTAGAACATGTCCGGTGGCAAGGGATGGTCTTCTGGGACCTGATTCAGCCGGCGTTCATGTTCATGGTCGGAATGGCGATGCCATTCGCGTACACGAAACGGAGATCATTGGGGCTATCACAACGGAAGATTTTCTATCACGTCATTCAGCGTGCGGTGGTCTTGATTGTCATAGCCAACGTGATTGGCACTATTCATCGCGGTGAACCTGGCATTGGCTTCATCAATGTCCTTAACCAGATTGCCATCGGGTATTTTCTGGCGTTCCTTGTGATAAACCGAAGTTACCTGGCACAAGGTCTCACAGCGGCAGGCATCTTACTACTTTACTCAATAGCCTGGATGCTCTATCCAGGAAATGGTCCAGGTGGTCCATGGGAGATGAGTGTTCAGAATCTTGGTGGAGATTTTGACTTGTGGCTGCTTGGAAGAAACTACGGAGGCTTTTACGTCGGATTAAATGCTATCCCTTCGACTGTAACGATCCTTTTGGGGATGATGATTGGTCGAGTGGTGGGTAGTACTCAGTCTCCAAAGCGGATCCTGCAGATTCTTGCTTTGGCGGGGATCTCCGGAATAGCCGTGGGACTCGTGCTCAGCCCCGTAATCCCAATCATAAAGCGCATTTGGACGGCCTCCTTCACCCTGTATTCGGCTGGATTTGTCATCCTTGGTCTACTCCTGGTGTACTGGGCTGTTGAGGTGAAGAAGTGGACCCGTTGGACGTATGTGCCTGTCGTGGTTGGTATGAATTCGATCTTTGCCTACATCATTTTTCAACTGGCAAGAGGTTCGGTCGAAGACGCCGTGATGGCTTTCATCCGTCCTCTGGTTGAAGCCCTGGGACCTTGGGGCTCAGTTCTACATTCCCTGTTGAGCCTGGCAATTATCTGGTATGTCCTACGGTTCTTCTACAAGCACAGGATATTTCTCAAAGTCTGAGTTGGAACTTACCGTCTATATTGTCTCACGCCACTTGCGGCTTCGCGGTGCTGGGTCAGGGAAATGTTGCTGATTTTCTTTCGAGGCCGCCTTGTATATGATTGTGCCTGGATTTCACACTCGGTTTCTGTCATGAAACATGTGTGAAGCGGAGCATGAAAACAATTACGTGAGGCTATCGCCTTGCACGTGAAAAGGAGCAGGACATGTCCTACGGTCGGATTCTATGTGCCGTTGATTTTTCCGTTCATTCGAATGAGGCATTTCTAGAAGCAATCGAATTGGCCGAGGAGGACTCCGCGGCACTTTTCCTCCTCCATGCCTTGGAGGTTCAGCCGTTACTTGCCCAATGGCTTGCCCCGGACGGTCTCAGCGATCTGACAATGGAGATCGAGCGTAAGGCGCAGGAGTCGATGGAGTCCCTGGTGAACTCAGAGGGCAGTCGGCTGGAAAAGCTGAAGCTCCATACGGAGATTACCAGCGGGCGGGCCCACGCCGAAATCCTCGAGAATGCATCTGTGTGGCGGGCTGACCTTATAGTGATGGGAGCCAGAGGGGCTGGTTCGCTGGAAGATGCAGTGCTGGGCAGCACGGTCAACCGTGTTCTGGGCGACGCCGAATGCTCGGTCCTGGTAGTGAAAAAGACCCTGGATTGAACATTTGAGCTGTTCTGTCGCTCAGTAGGGAAGCTGAGAACTGGGGACTGGGAATTGAACCACTAAATCACGAAAACACAAGAAGATCTCAGTAGTGATTTGGTGCTTTAGTGGTTGATCCCGGATTAAACGCCCCGTCATCCGGCATCCGCGTTCGCTTTTCGAGCTACGGCGCGACCAGTACAGCATCTGGTACGAGGCATCCGGCTCCACACATCCCTAGTGCCGAAAGCTC
>JAUWTT010000080.1 GCA_030614585.1 Acidobacteriota bacterium | reverse complement strand
GGGGGTTCAAACGGCGGGCTATTTCGAAGTACTTCTGGGCCGACTCCTTGTCACCCATTCTCTGGAATGCTGCTGCCAGGTTGGCACAAACAGCAGCATTCTCGGAATCCAGTGCAAGAGCCTTCTCCAACGTCCTGACCGCCTCTTCGTGGCGCTCCTCAATCGAGTAGGAGACCCCCAGGTTGCTCAGGGCAAAGACCGAGTTTGGCGCGATGGCAACAGCTTGCTCCAATTCCTCAATCGCCTCATCGAGCCTGCCCTGATTCTTATATAGGACTCCCAGGTTAGTTCGAGCACGGAAGTGCCCCGGGTCCATTTGCACGGTTCTCTGAAAACCAATAATTGCATCATCGACTCGCCCCAACCTGAGGTAGGTTTGTGCCAAGTCGAAAACGGCCAGGGATTCGCCCTCATGCGAGTCAATTACCTGCTTGAACTGCTCCCGGGCCTCTTCATAACTCCCCGAATGGAACAGGGCCTGCCCCAACTTGTAGCGCACGATCTTCAAACCCGGCTGCCCACTGAGGATCTGCCGATACTCGGGAATGGCCTCCCGGTATTTTTCCTCCGAGCTCAGAATAAACAACCGCAAAATCTTGTTGTATAGCGCGATCTCATCCTTCGGATCCTTAAGGCCGGAGATATCGACCGATTCAAACCTCGGAGCTGCCAAGGATATATAGCCCAACGATCGCAACTTCTCGGCCGTTTCTGAGTCGATTTCAGTCTCAGCCAAATTCTCAGCCACGGGACGCCGGAAGCGATTCTCGAGCTCCTCCAGCCGACGGCGAAGCGACCGGGCCAGGGCACCTTCCTGGCCGGCCAGGTCCTTCTTTTCTGAGAAGTCACTCGAAAGGTCATACAGTTCCGGAGCCGGAGCCAGCACGAATTTGTGTCGCCCGCTAATCAAAGTGCGAAGCGGACTCCAGCCAAACTGTTGATACGGATAGTAACACTCAGCCAGGAGGTTCGATCGATTCATACGGCCCTTGCCCAACAGAAGAGAACTCAAGCCAATACCCTGGTACGAGAAGGTACTCCTGCGAGAAAGGCCAAGCCACTGTACTACCGTGGGAAAAAGATCCACCAGAGAAACGTTGTCATCGACAATCCTGCCGCCTTCCCTGCCCCCTGGAAGTCGAATAATCAGAGGAACATGCAGTGTAGCGTTGTAGACAAAGAACCCGTGTTTCTCTTCGCCGTGTTCGCCCAGGCTTTCCCCATGATCTCCGACCAGAATGATCAACGTGTTGTCATAGATGCCGCGCTCCTTCAGAGCGGCTAAAAGTTCACCAACGTTGCTGTCAGTAAATTCGATTTCGCCGTCGTAAGGCCGGCCGGGATGTTTCGATGCGTACGGCTCGGGAGGCGTATAGGGATCATGCGGATCGTAAAGGTGCACCCAGAGAAAGAAAGGCGTTGTGCGAGCACCACTCAGCCACCGAATCGATTCCTGGACAACCTCGTCACCGGTTCTCTGGATGTAACCGGGACTGATGCTCTCGTAGCGGCTCAGATCAAAGTTGTCGTAGTAATGATCAAACCCCTGGTCGAGCCCGAATTTCGAGTCCAAGACATACGCCCCGACAACAGCAGCCGTTGAATATCCTTCGCTTTTCAAAACTTCAGCCAGTGTTGTCTGGTCTTGAGGAAGTGTGAAACCCGCATTATCCCTGATTCCATGGTAGCTTGCGTATGTTCCGGTCAGAATACTGGCGTGGGCCGGCAGCGTTAGCGGAACGGTGGAGAAGGCTCGTTCGAAACGAACACCCTCTCGTGAAAGCTGATCAATGACCGGAGTCCTGGCCGCGGTGTACCCATAGCACCCAAGATGATCAGCACGCAGAGTATCGATCGAGATCAGAAGCACGTTGGGCCTGTCCGAGGCGAGGCAAGAACCAACGAGACTCAGACTGACGACGACCGCAGGAAGGGCCCTAATCAAGAGAATTAAGAACTCTCTCACGGGTCCCTCTTCCCGAGTGCGGAAGCATGACCTAAAGGGCGTGTTGCCCAAACCGAGAGAGCACAATCCCCGGGCCCTGAAAGGACCCGGCTCCGTATAATGTTGGTCGAAAATCCATACAGAGCCGGGCGGAAGATGGCCTTCCAGGCCGTCGCTGCGGGGCCAATTCCCATCAGGACAAGCTGGAAGCTTATCTTCCTCTGCGCAACCCATATCGTTCCTTACGGAGCCCCGGGATTCCAGACCGGGGAGTACAAGACTGAGTTGCATTTCGTTTGGGCAACAGTCCTTAGAGGTTTGGTGCATCGAACTTTGGATCCAGTTCTTTGGCCTTAAGGAAAGCGGCACTAGCCTCGCCGTCCATTCCCTGCCCCCTGTATGCCTGGCCAAGATAGTAATGTCCCAGGGCTAACTCCGGCGCCAGGCGAGTCACAGCTTGGGCTTGCTCCAGAGCCTTCTCAAACTGCCGGAGGTTCAGAAATGCAAGAGCCAGGTTGACACGAACCATGACGCTGTTGGGAGCAGACTGGAGCGCTTGCAAGTACGCCTCACTGGCTTGCTGATTGTCTCCCAGGTTCAGGGAGTAGGAACCCAGATTATTGAGAGCCTCAACATATGAAGGTCGGTGTTCAACTACAAACAGTTCTTCTTGAACCGCACCCTGATAGTCTCCCCGCTTCGCCAGAATCGTCGCTAAGAGATGGCGCGCCCCATAGTTAGCCGGCTCCAACGTTATGAGTTCTCGAACCACCCCTTCCGCCTTGTCAATGAGACCCGAGCGTAGATAGGACCGAGCCAGGCTGAACCGTGCCACGTTGGACTCGGGGTTATATTTCAAGGTTTGCTGAAACTCCTCAACGGCTTTCAAGAACAATCCGAGGTGGAAGTATTCAGACCCCAGCATGAAGTGGACAATCGGCATCTCGGGCTCTTTTCCAGCCACTTCCCGAAGAATTGAGACAGCGGCTTCCCGCTCACCCGTCCGCGAAAGTTCAATCGCCTGATTCAGTCGATTGTAGGTGTCGATCTTCAGCTTCGGATCGGGCAAATCAAGCCCTGAATCAGCAGCTCCACCCGCCGAGAATGCGACGTACCCCAACGACTTCAATCGTTCGATTGTGGCAGCATCTACTTCCTCGGTGCCACCGGCACCAGGGTTGACCGGAGCGTACTTCTTTTGCAGCTCATACATTCGGTTCTTCAGTTGGTTTGCGAGTGCCGACTCTGTTTCAATGATGTTTTGGAGTTCTCCAGAATCCTGTTTCAAGTCATACAACTCAGAGATTGGAGCCTCAATGTACTTCTGGTCCGGAGTTGAATAGCTGAACAGAGGGCTCCACCCAAAATGGATCCTTGGGTAGTGGGTTTCTGCATACGCGCCCAAATGGATGTTGGGACGCTTCCCTGCCATCATCGCGACCAGGCCCTCGCCCTGAATCCATTCAGTGACCTGTTTCCCAAGAAGCTGCATGACAGTCGGAGCGATATCGACACTCCGGACCTGATTGGGGATCCGACTCCCGGATGACAACTGCCCTCTCGAGAGGTGCGGTGGAACTCGGAAGACCAGAGGGATTCGGAGGGAGCAGTCGTAGATGTAATAAGCGTGGTATTTCTCCTTGTGCTCACCCAGGCTCTCCCCGTGGTCGGAAGTAAATACGATCAGACTGTCCTGATAAAGCCCCCACTGCTTCAACACTTCGAAGAACCGTCCCAGTTCCGAATCTATGAACTCAACCTCTCCATCGTAGGGTTGATCCCGATACTGAGAAGCGAAAGGCTCTGGTGGCTCATAAGGGTCGTGAGGATCATACAAATGGATCCAAAGAAAAAACGGCTGGTCCCGCTTTCCTTCCACCCAACGCAGAGCCAGATCAATGACATGGTTTGCTGGGCGCTCCACCCGGCTGAAATCAACTTGACGGATACCCTGGGTCGGAAAGTTGTCCTCATAGAAGTCGAAACCCCTGGACAGTCCCCACTGAGACAGTAGAACTGATGACCCTACGACAGCACCGGTCGCATAACCCTGTTCCTTGAACCACTCCGCCAGGGTAGGCACTCCATCTCTCAGCCTGCCAACCACATCCTGCAGACCATGGTAGAAAGGATAGGTTCCCGTCAGAATGCTCGCATGAGAGGGTAGTGTGATTGGTGTCTGAACAATCACGTTTTCGAACAGAACGCCTTCCGCTGCCAGCGCGTTGATGGCAGGCGTCTTTACAGCTTCATAGCCGTAAGCTCGCAGGTGATCGGCCCGCAGCGTGTCCACCGTGACCAGCACCACGTTGGTGAGAGGTTTTGTATCGCCCTGGCCCGCAATGAGGTTGGAACCGAAGCCCAACCAGCAAACGAGAATGAGAATGAAATATGGCTTCCCAAGCGAACTGATCCTCATTTTCCCAGGCTACCATCCACCACCTCGAACTTCGCCTGTTCAGCTACCGACTGCTTCGAGACGTGGTCACTGAGTTTGACTGTTAGCGTATAAGATCCTTTGCCCAGGAGTTTGAGGTTTACCATTCTCACAACGACGATACGGCTCGATGAAAAATACTCGATCGAAGCGCCTTCACTGTCCGTGAGCCGGGACAGGATTTTATTTCCCCTCTGCACCGTGTATTCAATCGAGACAGCTGGAAGCAGAGTCGCCGCGTCCAGAACCGGGTTGTACACTTGCAAATACACTCCCATTTCGTCCGAGGTCTTGAATTTCCTATTCATACTCGGAACGACTCGCACATCCCCAATCACGAATGACTCCACACCCTCAGGAAACTCGGGAAGGGCCTTAACCTGGCTCGCCAGGATGAGAGAACTGACAGACAGTTTTCCTTCTTCAGGAGCCCTCAAATCGATGCTCCGCGCCTCCGTGCCAATGTTTCCGCTTGTCAGGTCTTTCAACACAAGTTCGAGCTTGTACCGGCCTGGTTCAAGACTGAACGCCTTCTGGTACAGAGAGGACATTGTCAATCCAACGCTCAATTGCTCCGGCCTGTATTCTTTGGCTACGACATCTTCGAATTCGTAGACGATCTCACCCAGCATTGCCGTAACACGACCGTAAATCCCAACCCGAGCTTTCATGAATTCACCGCTGGGGGAGAAGCTCAGACTCTTGTTGGGGACCTCAATAGTCACCGGCACGAAGGCTGTTCGATCGTCGATCCAGATATGGTAGTCCACAGCCGAGAAGGGCAGCATCTCATAGCTGATATTCGTATCGACAATGGTTTGCAGTTCCTTCTGTTCAATCTTGGGAGGTTTCTGGAGGCCAAAATAGCGACGCAGCCTTTCGAATGGCCGATCCTCGAAACGCTGCCCCATGTGCCTTGACATGTAGGCAGTGTTGTTCAGGTTGCCCGGGTGGAGGCCAGGCCGCTGCGCCCGGTTTGTCAGCTTGAGCCGTTCCGACAGAGTCTGCCCAAGCTCGTCTATATTCATGAGCATATCCTTTTCCCAGGGGTACAGAGCCATCTTGAATTCCCCGGTCCATGAACGGTCAACGAATTCGATCTCGATATCCTGCCCCAGTTCGGGAATCTCACGGTAGCGCCAGATTTCAAAAGGGTACGTTGCCGTTTGCCCCCCTCCTTCGTAAGGCTTTCTCACGTACTGTTCTCCGCCAGAGTGATATTCCCGCTGGGCGGGTTCGCCGAACATGATGTAAATTCGCCCGCGGTCAGTCTTCCACCCCGGGATACCGCTCCCGAAATACTGGTTGACGTAAGCGATCCGACGGTAATGCTCTTCCCGGTACTCGTTATTGGAGGTTGTCAAATCCCAGTCCCGTCGACGCCAGAATTGCTCAATGAACTGGTCTTTCTCTTCAGGAGTCGTCAGATTCTTGAAAACGGCACGCTCATCGTCGAATAATAGGTAAACGACGTCCTCGTTCAGCCATTTCTTGTAGTAATCCTCCTCTTCTTCCTGGGCAACTTTGTCACTGTCCTGCTGTGAGACTCCCACCAGCAGAGAGAAAGTCCACCCTAATACGAATAGAAGGAAACAAGCTTTTCGAAGAATCAACACCCGACCCGTCATATCCCTATTCGAATCATCTGATTCCGTCTCGTTTTACGTAGCCGCCGCTACCCGGAACCGCCATCAGAAAGTTCCGCTTCGACCGGCAACTCAACCAATTGCGGGACTTAACTTAAGTATACCTTAAGGTGGCGATCAGATTCCCTCAGCCAGGACTCGAGGAGTCCAAGCGTACGGCCTGAGGTATGATGGTTTCCTATGAAACCGTGTTCTCTTCTACTGATCGGGCTATTCATCCCCGGATTCCTCACTTTGTCTGCAACCGATGTACTGTCGCAGGACGCCCCCCCCCAGTTCACGAATATCGCACAGAAAGCGGGAATCGACTTCGTGAATGTCAGCGGAGGAAAGACAGAGAAGAGATACTTGTTCGAAGCCAAGGGAGCCGGCCTGAGCTTCTTCGATTATGACAACGACGGCTGGATGGACCTGCTCTTTGTTCAAGGGTCGACAATGGAACGATTCCTGGAAGACGACAACCCTCACTCCGCTCTTTACCGGAATAACAAGGATGGAACTTTCACCGACGTGACTGGAGAAGCAGGCTTGGTACACGGAGGATGGGGAATGGGAGTGACCTCCGGCGACTACAACAACGATGGATTCGTGGATCTTTATGTAACGCAACTCGAGGCAAATGTTCTTTACAAGAACAATGGGGACGGCACATTCACGGACGTCACGAATCAGGCCGGAGTCGGCGGGTCAAGTTGGAGTTCATCGGCCGCGTTTGGCGACTACGATGCAGACGGCTATCTCGACCTTTATGTCTGCAACTATATCGCCCTTGACCCTCGGAACCCGCCCCAACCAGGTTCCGCTCCGTTCTGCAACTACCGGGGCAAGCTCGGGATCTGCGGCCCGCTGGGTCTGACGGGTGCTGCCAACGTTCTCTATCACAACGACGGAGACGGAACCTTCTCCGACGTAACGCTAGTGAGCGGCACCAGGGAACCCGTTCCTTACTTCTCTCTCGGTGCGGTCTGGTCGGACATTGACAATGATCACGATCTCGACCTGTTGGTAGGAAATGACAGCACCCCTAATTTTCTATTCGTTAACCAGGGCAATGGAAAGTTCGAAGAGAAGGGATTCTTGAGCGGGCTTGCCGCCAGTGGAGATGGAGGCTTTCAGGCCAGCATGGGGATCGACATCGCGGACTACAACAACGACGGTCTAATGGACGTTTTTTTTACCCACTTCGCCAACGATTACAGCACGCTGTACCGCAACCGCGGAAACCTCCTTTTCGAGGACGTAACCAACGAAACTCAGTTTCTCCAGGCTGAATGGCTGCTTGTCAGTTGGGGAACGCGTCTCGTCGATCTTAATCACGACGGCTGGAAAGATATCTTTCACACCAATGGCCATGTGTACCCTTTCCTGTTGACAATCGGCTGGGCGGAGCAGTATCCCCAGACAAGTTCTCTGTATCTGAATCGCAAGGACGGGACCTTTGACAACGCAACTCCGAAAGCCGGCCGCGACATTCAGGAACCGACAGTTTCGCGAGGAGCTGCGTTCGCCGACTTCGACAACGACGGTGACATCGACATCGCCATTACCAATCTGAACGATAGACCTCAACTCCTCAAGAACGAAGGCGTTGCCGGCAAACACTGGATCATGTTCCGAACTCGAGGCAGAGTCAGTAATAGGGATGGCCTGGGCGCCAGGATTACGATCAACACCGGAGGGCTCGAGCAACTCTGGGAGATCAAAAGAACCGTTGGCATCTACTCTTCAAGTGATCCACGGGCTCACTTTGGCCTGGACAACGCCACGCAGGTCGATTCTGTAGAAATCAGATGGCCCGCCGGCAAGGTTCAACGCTATGAGAACGTGCCTGCTGACCTGCACTACGTTCTCGACGAGGAGGAGGGGCTCCGAAAGGAGTTTTGAATTCAACCACCAAGAGAAATATTCACCACCAAGACACCAAGGGGCAAGGCCTTAGATTTGGAGTGCGACAGGGCTGCCGCACTCCAAACTTCTGCTTGGTGGTTAAACAGCTTACGGAGCTACCCGGACTTTCATCTTCTGTTCGAATAGTTTCAGCTGTTGCTGCGCGAGATCATTCTTCTCCTGTCTCATATAGATCTGAACCATCAGGTAGTGTGGTTCGGACATAGTAGGGTTCGTTTGAGTCGCAGCTTCGAGGGAGGCAAGAGCCTCTTCGTCGCGGCCCATCTTGTACAACGCCTTTCCCAGTAGGAAATGTGCCCTGGCCAGGTTCGAATCCAGTTTCAGCGCATGCCGCAGGTGTTCGACTTCCGCCTCCGGCTTCCCCACCCGCAGATACAGGTCGCCCAGTTCAATTCTGGCTTGAATGAAGTCCGGATGAAGCTTGACCTCCTGCTCCATTTCTTCGATGGCACGTCCGTCATCTCCGAGTGCCGAATAAGAGATGCCAATGTGATAGTGCAACCCCAGGAGCGTGGGGTTCAGGTTGAGTGCCTTCTCGAAGGCCTGCAAGCCTTCCTCCGTCTTCTTCTCGTTATGATAGATCCTGCCCAAAAAGACGAAAGCCATAGGGAGTCTCGCGTCCAGGCGAACGACCTCTTCCAGAAGCTCCCGTGCTTTGCCCGTGTCACCAAGCCTCAAATATAGAACCGCCAAGTCGTATTTGAAGTTCGGATTCAGAGGATCAAAGGTAACCGCCTTTTCGAATGCACTGTGGGCGTCACTGAGCTGCCCCAACCCAAAGAGTGATACACCGAGAAGATGTTGATACCTGGGCTCTTCCGGAGCGAGACGCACCGCTTTCCGGGCAGCTGACAGGCTCTCCATGAAGTTCCGACTCCGGTACTCAGAGAGACCCTTCCGATAATAAGCTTCGGCCTCTGAGATCTTGCCCCTGCCCTGTTGACCCGATTGGGGAAGCGCACTGACTTGCTGATGAGGGGCCATTCCCGCAGCTACATGCGGCAAAACCAGAAGCCCCACTACCAATACGGTAAGAACCATTTGGGCGTGTTGCGATTTGAGCCACAGACCCACAAACGTTCGCCCATGTATGCTGCATGTCCTGTCCTTAAACCTGGTCTTCAATGATTCTCCCTCTGGTGGGTGAGTCTACGTTAACTAATGGTAAAACGTCGGGTCAAGGTGAAGGTCTTGGGGTCTCGCGTCTTGGGGCTTGAGGGGTCAGGGATCGAGGTCTTGCGTCTTGGGGCTTGGTTCTTGGTTTGTGGGGTCTGTTCCTCAAACTGAAGCAGGACAAGGTGGAAGCTCCAGATTAGAGAATTAAAACTCGGAAAAGGTAAACTGTTTCAAAGTGTTGATCTTCTTCTTTGCCGCTTTTCTGTCGTTGCCTCAAACCCAGCCAGGCTCGGAACCGGCTCCGGGGCAGCTGGTCGAACGGATCATCTGCCGGCAGGACGCGGAGCAGAGCTACGCGCTGTACCTTCCGTCGAATTATCAGGCGGGAAAGACGTGGCCTGTCATTCTGGCTCTCGATCCTGGTGCTCGCGGAGAGTTCCCGGTCGAAGCTTTCCGCGAAGCAGCTGAAAAGTACGGCTACATTCTGATCGGATCGAATAATTCACGGAATGGACCCATGGCCGTGGGAGGCGCCGCTCTTCATGCGATGTGGGAAGACGCCTTCGAACGCTTTTCTCTCGATACCGAGAGGATCTACCTGACCGGATTTTCGGGGGGAGCACGAATGGCAGGCAGGTTTGCGCTTCTGAGTAAGCGAGTCCGAGGCGTCATCCTATGTGGAGCCGGTTTCGATCTACCCGAACTCGGAGAGGAGATTCCCTTTTCGGTGCTCCTTTTATCGGGGAACTGGGATTCAAACTACCTGGAACTCAAGACTCTGAATGCGGATCTCCTTAAGCGAAAGGCACGGGGCCGCCTGATCGCTTTTGACGGTGGCCATCTCTGGCCATCTCCCTCGGTCTGTGAACAGGCGCTCCAGTGGCTGGAGATTGGGGCTTTCCGAGACGGCATACAGCCTTCAGACTCAACTCTCGTCGATTCTCTTTACAAACAGGAACTCAAACGTGGTGCAACCCTGGAGGGTTCCCGCCAGTTCTTCAACGCCTATCTCACTTACCTCGATCTCAAGACCGACATGGAAGGGCTTCGTGAGCTATCCGAAGTCGAAAAAAGAATCGCCCAACTTGAAGGGTCAAACCGGCTCCGATCATCTTTGGAAGAAGCCCAGAGACTCGAGAAGATCGAACGAAGGTACATTAAGGATTTCTTGCGTGAGTTCTTCAGGGAGAAACCGAAGAAGAGGCTCAACTGGTGGCAGGACAAGCTCGATTCAATCACAAAGATGGAACAGAAAAAGGAAGAGGATCAGGAGTACCAGCTCCTGGTCCGACGATTGCGAGAGTTCATTTGGAGGAATGGCTGGGAGCGGTCCTGGGTTGCCGGCGAAGCTGGAAAATATGGACAAGCCGCTTATCTAGCCGAGATTGCCGCTCTGATACGTTCTGATTCAAACGCACTCTATTTTCGAATCTCCCGTATGTATGCTCTGAGCGGCCAGGAAACCGAGGCCTTGAAGAACCTCGAAAAAGCAATCGATGCTGGATTTGACGACCTCGAAAAGATCAAAGCGGAACCGGCCTTCATGGCCCTGCACGAGAAGACCCGATTTCAGGAGTTGATCAACCGAGACACGCCCCAATCTTCTCCCTCTGAGCCATAGACAGAGCCGATTGTGCTCTTGGTGTCTTGGTGGTTTGAATTGTTCGAGCCGGCTACTGGATAGTTGCCGCTTCAGCTGAATTCGCCGGCAAGCTCGTCCCGCACGCGCTCTAGAAGCGCTTTGGTGGCCAGAATCCCATCGGGCTCGCTCAGTCCGGTCCCTTCGTATTCAATGCCGACATAGCCTCTGTAACCAGCAT
>JAUWTT010000123.1 GCA_030614585.1 Acidobacteriota bacterium | reverse complement strand
CTGACGGGCGACATCAATGACATCATGAATGCCCATAACCTGGCCATGGTAGCTCTGACCGCTCGGATGCAGCACGAGAGGAATTATACGGATGAGCAGCTACAACGCCTCACCGGAATGCCTCGCCTGGAAGTTGATCCGACGCGGGTCGAATTTGGATGGGTTATCGATTTTTGTGCCCAGGCGCTGCGGAGCATTGTGGTCGGGATTGGTGGCCGATATGACGGTTTTATGGTCCAGTCCAAGTTTGGTATAGCTGTCAGTTCTGAATTAATGGCGATTCTCTCGATAATCACAGACCTGGCAGATCTACGTCAGAGACTCGGCCAGATCACCCTCGCCTTCGACAAGCGTGGGAACCCGGTTACGACGGAGGATCTTGAGGTTGCGGGAGCTATGTGCGCCTGGATGCGCAGCACCATCAACCCAACCCTTTGTTCAACCGCGGAGTACCAACCGTGCATGGTCCATGCCGGGCCTTTTGCAAACATTGCGGTGGGCCAATCATCGATCATCGGCGATCGTGTCGGTCTGAAGCTGTTCGATTACCACATTACTGAAAGTGGTTTCGGTGCCGACATTGGATTCGAGAAATTCTGGAATGTTAAATGCCGATACAGTGGGCTTAAACCTAAAGTCTCAGTCTTGACCACAACGATACGGTCTCTGAAGATGCACGGAGGTGGTCCGAAGGTCGTTCCGGGATTGCCTTTGGCGGAAGAGTATTCATCGGAGAACATAGGCTTGGTTGAAGGTGGTATCCCGAACATGGTGCACCATCTCAACATCGTGCGCAAATCGGGTATAAATCCGGTCGTGTGTGTCAATAAATTCATAACCGATACTCCTGAAGAGATTGCGGTCGTCAAGCGTGCAGCGGAGATGGCAAGTGCACGGTTTGCCGTCTCTGATCATTGGGCTCAGGGCGGAGAAGGGGCCCTCGAACTAGCCGATGCTGTACTCGATGCGTGTGAAGAGAAGTCAAGGTTCCATTACCTGTATCCGATGAAAATGAAGCTCAGGGATCGTGTAGAAACCATTGCACAAGAGGTTTATCATGCGAGCGGAGTCGTCTGGTCTCCCGAAGCTCTCCAGAAGGCGAAGATGTTCGAATCAGACAAGAAGTATGACGATTACGCAACTCTCATGGTCAAGACCCACTTGAGCTTGAGTCATGAGCCTGCCTTTAAAGGTGTTCCACAAAACTGGATTCTCCCGATCAGGGACGTTTTGATTTACTCCGGAGCCAAGTTTCTGTGTCCCTGTGCCGGGTCAATCAGCTTAATGCCAGGTACGTCGTCCAATCCGGGATTTCGTCGAGTCGATGTCGACGTCAAGACCGGGAAAGTTACAGGCCTGTTCTGAAGAAGTAGTCTTCATCCGGCCGGAAGGAGAAAGAACGGTGTTCTTAAGAAGGAGTTTTCTTTTTCAGGGCATGGATCAGGATTTCCTCGATGCAGTTGCCGACGTCATGTCGGGAGCTGTATTCGAGGAAGGAGATCTGATCTTTCGACAGGGGGAGCTTGCCGAGAATTTTTACATTCTGGAGGAAGGCAGAATCAGGTTGTCTGTTGGACAACTTTGCTCTGTAGCGACGTTGGCCAGCAAACAGGGAGAGGCATTCGGGTGGTCTAGTCTTCTGGGAAACGACAAATATACCGCTACTGTAGAATGTCTCGCTCCCACGAAGGTCCTGAGAGTCAAGGGAGTCGAGATCGGGCGTGTCCTGGAGCAGCATCCGCAGTGTGGTCTGGTTTTCTTCCGACGGGTCGCACGCATCATCCGGCGGCGCCTGATTGACAGCTACCGGAATCTACTGACCTATGACCCGGAGAGAACTCCGCACTCGTATGGATAGGAGAACTTGCGAATCCAGCGCGGCGTGACGGTCTCTATCTGAGAGCGAAAGATTGTTTGAGTCTTTAGATATTTGAGCTTGAGATCGGTTTCGAATTTCGAGCTTCGAACTTGGGCATGTTGCCATTTGCGCAACACGCCCTGTGACACTCGGGTGGATGTGCGATGAGGGAAAATCATTTACGTTCTGCTTTAGAGCAGAAGAGGTTTTTTTGCTCTGTTGAGCTTGTCCTCGGACGAGATCACACTGTTGAAGAAGCCGAGACTTTCATTCGTGAAGCGGCAAATCAATCTGATGGGTTCAGAATCGTCAGCCTGACGGATTTGCCTTCGGGGAATCCGGCCCTCCCGCCGGAAGCCTTTGTGGAGATAGTTTCTGAGGCTGGGTTGACTCCAATCGTGCACCTTACGGGTAAAGACGGGAACAGGAGTTTCCTCGAGGGTCGCCTCCATTCCCTGGCAAGACTCGGGGTTGAGAATGTGTTAGCTCTGACCGGGGACGCCCAGCGAGAGGGCTTTCAAGGGCAGTCGAAGCCGGTTTACGATCTCGACTCCGTCTTGATCGTTTGGCTTATTCAGGCCATGCGTGAGGGTTTGGAATACCGTCGCGGCAAGAGAACTCTGCGCACCACACCATTCGACTTCCTGCCGGGTGCCGTGGTCAATCCATTCAAGATCGGAGAACCCGATCAGCTCATGCAGTTCTACAAGATGGAGCTGAAGATTGCGGTGGGGGCGAGTTACATCATCACCCAGCTGGGTTTCAACCTCCGCAAACTTTACGAACTCAAGCAGTATATGAACAGGGAAGGGCTGCAGGATGTCCCTGTCATTGCCAACGTGTACGTTCCGACAGCTTTTGTGGCCAGGATGATGAAGCAGGGGCTGATCGCCGGCACGGTGGCTACCGATGAGCTGATTGAGCGGCTGGGTTCTGAGAGTAAGACAGAGCGGCTGGAGAGGGCCGCGAACATGGTCGCAGCCGTGAAAGACCTGGGATTTTCCGGGGCTCATCTAGGGGGCTTTGGGTTAACGCATGACGATTTTCTCTGGATCACCCGAAGGGCAGCCGAGTTGGGCGATGGGTGGAAGGACCGCATCGATGACCTCATCTTCGGCTATCCGGGTGAGTTCTACCTGCTTCCCGAAGGAGAAAATGGGCTGAGTGCCGGCGACAGAGAATACCAGATTACTGACTCCACACGGCGTACCCGTTTCATGCAGACCCTCTCGCGACAGGTTCACCAGCGCCTCATCAAAGAGGATTCCTGGGGCGCCAGGTTTCTGGCCCCAAGGCTTGGGAGATCTGAGGAAGGGGGCGAGAGTACCGGTTTTTGGCACGGTGTGGTGGGAATGTCACGCTGGTATCGAAAAGCAACGCTCGGGTGCATGGATTGTGGCGACTGCATCCAGGACCATCTCAACTATGCAGGGTGCCCCATGAACGGCTGTTATAAGAACCTCCGTAATGGCCCGTGTGGAGGGTCTCGAACCGACGGAACCTGCGAGGCGGATTCCGGAGTCCCGTGTATTTGGAACGAAATCTACTTGGCGGCTGCCGCCTGCGGCGATGATCCGCGGAAGTTTGCACGAACTCTCATACCCCCTCGAGACTGGAATCTGGATCGCACGAATGCCCTGGTCAACCGCTTCAGGAATCTGGACAATCTCTCGCACCGACGGACGGTTGGTCGAGGAGCTGATTCCAAGCCAGAAGTTGAATGAGGAGTGCATTGGACGCACGGTTCCCCACGAACGGCTGTTTTTGCCATTGGTGACGTACAAGACAGATTTAATAGTTCAAGAAGAGAAGAATACTTGTCCCAGATGATATTGCTTCTGTATGCCGTCACAGTATGTGTAGGTTCGTTCCTGGTGTTTCTTCTCCAGCCGATGGTTGGGAAGGCCATCCTTCCTCTTTACGGGGGAACTCCAGCGATATGGAACTCGTGCATGCTCTTCTTCCAGGCAGTTCTGCTGGCCGGCTATGCATACGCCCATTTCGCCACTTCGAAACTCAAGCTGAGCCGGCAAGCGGCAATTCATCTGTGTCTTCTTCTGACCGCATTTCTGGTGCTTCCTGTCAGTATCCGGGCGGATGCGGTTCCGCCATCGACAGTGAGTCCACCGCTCTTTCTCCTGGCCAGGCTTCTTCCCGCTGTAGGGCTCCCCTTCTTTCTGGTCGCGAGTACCGCACCGATGCTCCAAAAGTGGTTCATGGCTACCGGCCATCCCCAGGGCAGGGATCCGTATTTCCTATATGCCGCCAGCAATGTCGGAAGTTTGGCTGCTTTGATAGCCTATCCGTTGCTCTTCGAGCCCCTCATGGCATTGAGCATGCAGAGTCTCTCCTGGGTCTTGGTGTACGGGCTTTTCCTTCTCCTCATGGGTTTGTGTGCATGGTTTCTATGGAGGGGTTCTTGTGATCGTGGGGCCGGCGAGGCTGTCGAATACGAGCAGATTGCCGGCGATCCCCCAAAGTTGCGGAGAAGGCTTTACTGGCTTTTTGCGGCGTTTGTACCTTCCAGCCTGATGCTCGGTGCAACTGTACATATCACCACCAGCGTGGCAGTGATGCCTCTCTTCTGGGTGCTGCCTCTCGCTCTCTATCTTCTCACCTTCATTATTACTTTTTCCCGGAAACCTTTGCTGCGCCACGCCTGGATGACTCGATTGATGCCTCTGGTTGTTCTGCCTTGTGGGGCGATGATCTTCGTGAAGATTAACGAGCTTGAATGGTTCGTACTGCCGATACACCTTCTACTCTTCTTTGTGGTGGCCATGGTCTGCCATGGGGAACTGGTGAGAACTCGTCCTTCGGGAGCTTATTTGACAGAGTTCTATTTCTGGATGGCTGCTGGAGGAGTGCTCGGGGGCTTGTTCAATGCAATCGTAGCGCCCTTGGCATTCAACCGTGTACTCGAGTACCCTTTGGTTCTCGTAGTAGCGTGCCTGTTTCTTCCTGAAAGAAGACAATGGAAGAAGGGTTTCAAGTGGTTGGACGCTGCTTTGCCGGCGGCTCTTCTAGTCTTGGCTGGAGGAACCTATCTTCTCCTGAACGGATTCGACATGGGTGGAAGCCGACTGGCTTTCATCCTTGTGTTTGGGGTGCCTGCAGTTCTAGCTTTCTGTCTTCACGAAAGGCCGGTCGCTTTTGCCCTGAGCCTCTTGGTGGTTTTGGGGGCTGTCGGCTATTTCTCGGAGTTCCGAGGGGGCCGGGTACTTCACGTGAGTCGCAATTTCTTTGGTGTGAAAAGGGTGATGGTGGATAGCCGGGGTTCGATGCACACGCTGACTCACGGTGCGACCGTGCACGGGTCTCAGTTCATTCAGCCCGAGAAAAGGAAGGAGCCGACTTCCTACTATCACCGATCGGGTCCGGTAGGCGATCTCTTCATTGCTCTTTCGGAGAGGGAAAAAGAGAAGCGGGTCGCTGTGATCGGTCTCGGTGCCGGTGCCGTAGCGAGCTACGCAGAACCGGATCTTCAGTTCACCTTCTATGAGATCGATCCCCAGGTGGAGGAAATCGCCAGGGATACACGTTTCTTCGATTACTTGAGCCTGCCGGATGGCCAATGTGAGGTTGTGATAGGGGACGGACGGTTGGCAATTGAGAAGGCACCCGCCGAATCATTCGACATGATTCTCCTGGATGCCTTCAGCTCGGGCACCATTCCGGTTCACTTGCTTACTAAAGAGGCTGTCCAATCGTATCTCGCAAAGTTGGCTCCTGGTGGTCTCCTCGCTTTTCATATCTCAAATCATTTTGTAAATCTGATCCCAGCGCTATCCGCCATAGCTTCCGAGCTGGGCTTACGTTTGCTGGAGCGAGAAGACCAGTATGCATTCTACGGAAAAGAAGCCGCACACTATGCTGTGATGCTCCCGTCTACTTCGCATTTTCAGTTTTTGGAACAGCATCCGGTTTGGGCGAGCGTTTCCTCCGCGGAGACGACTCGGGTCTGGACCGACGAATATTCAAATCTTGCCGGCCTCATGAAGTGGTAATCCAACAGTGGGGCTGGGGACTGGAGTACTGGAGGACTGGGTCTTGACAGGGTCTCGGGGTCTGGGGACTTGTCAACTTTATCGCGAGCTTAATCGTCAACTTTGTCGAAACCCTCGGTGGTGGAATCGACGAAGCTTGGGACAAAGCTTACGACAAGGGGGAGAGGTGCTCATCTGGGCAACAGACCCTGAGGCTTGGGTCTTGGGGCTTGTCAACTTTGTCGCGAGCTTAATCGTAAACTCTGTCGAAACCCTCGGTGGTGGAATCGACAAAGCTTGGGACAAAGCTTACGACAAAGGGGGAGAAGGTGCTCGTTTGGGCAACAGACCTGAGGCTTGAGATTTGAGATTTGGAATTTGAGATTTGAATCCCACCTGGGTCTTGACAATGTTGTTCTTCTAGCCAAGGATTCCTTTTGCCGAGCCAGATTTGTGAGGAATTTTCGGATTTAGGGACATAGACGATTTTCGAGCCCGTTTCAGGCGGTCCGGAAGGGGGTTGCAAGTGCTGATAATTGGGGAACGACTTAACAGTACAAGAAAGAAGATTCGTGAGGCTGTTGAGCAACGAGATGCGGAGTTCATCCGAGGGGAAGTCGAGAAACAGGTAGCAGCCGGCGCGGATCTTCTCGACGTGAATGGGGGAATAGCGGGCAGTGAAGTGGAGTGTCTTAGCTGGATGGTCAACGTTGTTCAGGAGAGTACGGATGTTCCAATCTGTTTGGACAGTGCCGACGCTGAGGCATTGGAACAGGCGCTGCCACTGTGCCGTAAACGTCCGATGATTAACTCGATCACGGATGAGCCTGAGCGATTCCAGAGCCTTCTACCCCTGATCAAAAAGTATGATGCTCAGATCATTGCGCTCTGCCTGGGAGAGTCCGGCCCCCCGAAAGCTGTGGATGATCGACTCGAACTGGCCGAAAGCTTGATTTCGAAGCTCACGAAAGCCGGAGTAGCTCTAGAAGACATTTTTGTGGATCCATGCGTATTTCCTGTCAGTACAGGGCCGGAATACGGCACTGCGGTGCTAACGGCGGTTCGGGAAATCCGGCAGCGGTACCCGGAGGTACGAATCAGCGGCGGTGTCAGCAATGTGTCCTTTGGACTTCCACTGCGAAAGTTGGTCAACGAAACCTTCCTGGTGATGCTGATGGCTCAGGGGCTGGATGCTGCAATCGTCGATCCCACGGATTCTCAGATGATGGCAAATGTGCTGGCCGCCGAAGCGATTCTGGGCCGTGATGAGTTCTGTGGCAACTTCCTTAAGGCGTTCAGGGACGGGAAGCTGACAGCGTAGAAAGACAGCGAGTTGAAGTCAGGGCTGCTTTACCACCAAGACACCAAGAACACTAAGAAACAATGAGATTGTTGCGTTTGCCTTCGGTGTCCTTGGTGGTTTGAATCATCCGCGCTGGGGTCTTCCGTGCTTCGGATTTCGAGTTTCGAGCTTATTCCCCGCCGGGTGGAGCTATCCCGCTGGGCGGGCCCTTGATTTGACTTCCGGTCAAGGCTTTCAGGAACTCGGTCAGGTTAACGAAGTCATCGGGATGACCTCCTGCGTCCGTGAGCATAATCAGGTGCACTCTTTCGTCGAGGTTTCCCACGATTGGTGTCGTTGATCCTCGTGCTGCATTCCAGTAGTGCTGCATGATGCTGTCCAGACTGGAGAAGGTTCCGTTGTGCATATAGGGAGCGGACAACTCAACGTTTCGTAGCGTCGGGGTCTTGAATTTGCCCAGGTCTGAGCAGGAGGATTGCAGAAAGGGCAGTTCGGCACGTCCGGGGTCAGCATCCTCCCTAATCCCACCGCAGATTTGGCTATTGTCAGGAAACATGGCTGCTCTCTCGTGGCCTCCTCTGGGAACGCCAACATTGTGGAAGTCTGAATCTGTAAAGTTGGGAGGGGGGTGGCACTCAGAGCACCTGGCGCGGCCAAAGAAGATCAATGCGCCTCTTTTTTGGGCACGCGACATGGCTGAATCGTCGCCCTGCAGCCAGCGGTCGTAGGGTGAAGCCCGACTGTTCACGGTTCGTTCGTATGCGGCCAGGGCTTTGGCTACGTTTGTGGACGTAATCTCACCCGAAAACGCTTGGTCAAAAAGTATTTTGTAGAATCCGACGCTTTTAGGAAAAAGCTGTTTGCTAATCGGGTGTTCACCGGTCGAGAGATAGTGGATGACATTGTCCCAGGTGTTGGCCATCTCCGCGGGGTCCACAACCGGTCCCAGCGCTTGCTGTTCCAGAGACTGGACTCGACCATCCCAGAACAGATGACTGAGATACGCGGTGTTGTAGATCGTATTGGAGTTTCGCCTCCCTGTTGCGCCGTCACAGCCTTCCGAAATTCGCTCACCGTCACCGAACCCGAATTCCGGCATATGGCACGATGCACATGCGATCGTTCCACATGAAGAGAGGTTGGGATCGAAAAAAAGCGCTTCTCCCAGAGCCACTTTGTCAACAGTTTGTGGGTTGTTCTCGGGAACTGGAGGCGGAGGCAGTTCGGCAGGAAACTCGCTAAGGATTCTCTCCCTGAGATTCTCCTTCGGTGGGCTTGAATCAGGACCGGAGTTCGAACAGCTCGCGAAAAAGACGATCGAAGCCACAAGGGTTGTTGTCAGGATCTGACTTGTTACAAGCTTACTTGAGTTCATGGAGTTTCCCTGCCGTTTCAGCTCTGGCTGGGACCATTCCTAACTTCACCACCAAGAGCGCCGAGAATCAAAGCCTAACCTTATCAGATTGGCTGTCAAAAATCGGTTTCGAATTGACACCGCCATCAGTGGTCTTAAAGATTTCACCGGAAGGTGAAGACGTTTCGCCGGCCTTGTACCTCGCAGACCGGGCGCCCCAGAACGCTGATTTTGTCTTGTGCCCTGGCGCAAGTCAGGACGCCGTTTCTCCGGTTGAATGGACTGGGCTTTCACGCTCACCCAGGCCGCTCCACAAAGTGATACAGCTGCCTGGAACGTAGCTTCCAGTACAGAGTCTCTTCGACCGTGGGCCCGACCCGGTTGTACAGTCCTGCCAAATGTGGCATATTTCGGCCCTTGAGGAGATGGCGTTGTGATCGGAGATTCGGATCGATGAGGGGTGTGTTGGCCCAGCGCCCGTATCTTCATCTGCGGTGGGGAATCCTGGTGCTCTTCTGTATCGCTTATTTGGCTGGACAGGAGGAGCTTGCGGCTGAGACAGCCGGACGATTAGGGCTTGGCCTCCG
>JAUWTT010000229.1 GCA_030614585.1 Acidobacteriota bacterium | reverse complement strand
CAGCCCGAGATGGAGACCTTGCTGTTGCGGAGAAGATGCTGGCCAAAGGCGCAGACGTCAACTTTCAAAATGGGGAAGGTAAGACCGCCTTGTTACTTGCTGCCGAAAGTGGGCACACAGAGGTTGTCCAAGCCATTCTTGAGGCGGGAGCAGACGTCGGCACGAAGGACGGGAATGGGTGCACAGCGTTAACACTTGCTGCAGCGAAGGGCCACGCAGACAGCGTCGATCTGTTACTCGGCAAAGGTGCTCAAGTTGACCCTCAGGACAAAGTCAGCCGAACACCCCTCAGTTATGCTGCTGAGTGCGGCTGTACTACGACTGTCGGGACTCTTCTCAGTAAAGGGGCCGGGCTGGAAAAGAAAGATGCAGAAGGGCGAACCGCTCTGGTCTGGGCCGCGCTAAGTGGAAGTCCTGACACAACGGAGGTACTCCTGACGGCAGGGGCTGAAGTGAACGTGACGGACGGGACGGGGCGCACAGCTTTGATCTATGCAGCCTCAAATGGCCACACAGATGCAGTTCAACGACTGCTGGGTAGCGGGGCGGAAGTCACAGCGAGAGACAATTCGAACTGCACGGCACTCATGCAGGCAGCACTGAACGGACAGACCGCGACGGTACAGGTACTTCTGGACAACGGTTCGGAAGTGGATGTGTGGGCTAACGATGGACGGAGCGCCCTGATGATGGCGGCTCAGAGGGGTCATTCTGACACGATACGGGTTCTATTAGCCGGCGGTGCTGCTGTGAATGCAGGGGACCGCGATGGCTGGACGGCACTTTTTTGGGCAGAATCAAACGGCCATACAGAGGCTGCAAGCACCTTGCTCGACGGCGGTGCAAAAGTGAACGTAGAAGATAAGGCCGGCTTTCAGGTTCTGGCTCGAGCTGCTGCCAATGGTCGTGCGGAAATCATGCAAGTCCTGCTGGAAAACGGAGCAAAGCCGAACGCGAAAAACAAAGAAGGGATGACACCGCTGATGCACGCCGCTTTAGCGGGTCACATTGATGCAGTAGGTGTGCTGCTGGATGCCGGCGCTGATGTAAACGCTGCAGCCGCTGACGGCTGGACCACTGCTCTGTTGCTTGCAGAAGAGAATGGGCACACAAAAGTGGCTGAAATCCTCAAAGAGGCAGGGGCCAAGCTGTGACGATAACGCCTTGACCGTTCCGACAGTACCTTCTGTTGTCTTACCCTGTCTTTCCTGTTTGCCAATGGCTTCTTTTGCCGAGACAGCATTTCTTGAACTTCCGGCCACTACCACAGGGACAGGGATCATTGCGACGCGTCTTCGGAATACCTGGAGCACGAACCGCTACCGGCCGTGATGGAGGTTCGATTACTTGTGTGGAGTGCACTTTTGACACCAGTTTTCGCAGATGTGGTCGGCTGTGCGTAAAGAACCGTTTGAAGGCCGGGCATAGGTAGTTCAGACCCTGCTCACCGTCTGGCGTAAGGATAAAGCGATTTTTAGGGCACCCCCCATTGCACACGGGTCGAACGTCGCATTTCTGACAGTAGACGGGTAGCGTCTTTCGTTTTGCCTCACCGAAGGATCTCTGCTCCGGACTTTCCAGAAGTTCGACCAGGGGGGTCTCGAGTATATTTCCGAGCCGATGTTCCGGTTCGACAAAGTGGTCACAGGAAAAGAAGTCGCCGTTGAATTCAACAACCGGGATGTCTCCACAGATCTCTCGAAAAATACACAGCGAATGCTCCAGTCCAAGTTCAGGCCTCGAGGCTTCGTCAAATATTTGCACCATGATCCCTCGTACATCGTGCAAAACCCACTCGTCGAAGATAGTGCAGAGAAATGTGCCGAAAGCTTCCGCCGGCACGGTTTGTGAAGTCACTCCCCTCTCTGTGTTCGGATCCGCCGCAACGATGGGAAGGAAACTCACGTATTGGGCGCCGATCTCCTTGAAAAACCGGTAGATTTCGGTGGGGTACTGGACATTCTGATCATGTACCACACACAAAATGTCGCAGGGGATTCCATACTGACGCAGAAGCTTGAACCCTCGCATAACATGTTCGTGGGTTGGTTTCTTACCCTTTGTCACGCGATACGGGTCATGCATTTCGCGCGGACCATCCAGACTCAGCCCAACGCCAAAACCCTCCGCTAAAAAGAAACGGCACCATGCGTCATCGAGAAAAACCCCATTCGTCTGTATTCCATTGATGACGTGCTGACCCGGTTCTTGGTGTTTTCGCTGTAACGCGACGATCTTGCGAAAGTAGTCCAGCCCCAAAATCATCGGCTCTCCGCCGTGCCAGGAAAAGCTGACTGCTGGGCCGGGAGAAGCCTCAATGTGCTGGACGATATACTCCTCCAGGAGGACGTCGGGCATGCGAAAGGAATCGGTATGGGAAAAGAGGTGACGTTTCCCCAGATAGTAGCAGTAGGCACAGTCCAGGTTACAGATGGCCCCAGCTGGTTTTGCAAAGACCTGGAAATCGCGCGAGGCCTCCACCGCTACCTACTTCCCCATGCCCTCGGTCCCCTGTCCGCACTCAAGGGGAAAGGTACTTCTTTAGGAAGTTGACCGTACGGTTCCATGCTAGATCCGCCGCCTCTCTGTTGTAGCGCGCGGCGTTCGTGTCGTTGTTGAAGGCGTGGTTGGCACCCTCATACATGTAGATCTCATAGGTTTTGTTGTTTGCCTTGAGTGCCGCCTCGTAGTCTGCAATGCCGGCATTGATTCGCTGGTCGAGTCCCGCATAGTGAAGGAGTAATGGTGCCGAAATCTTCGGCACTTCATCCGCGGGCAACTGCCTTCCGTAGTAGGAGACGCATGCGTTGAGCGAGGTGCCGGCAGCGGCGAGTCGATTCACCATTCCACCGCCCCAGCAGAAGCCTACGACGCCGATCTTACCAGTCGACTCGGGATGGTTTGCCAGGAACGGAACGGCAGCGGCGAGTCGAACTACGGTTTCGTCGGCGTTCAGAGTACCCAGCATCTGCCGCGCCCTATCCTCGTCAGAAGGTGTGCCGCCCAAGGGTGACAACATATCAGGCCCAAATCCCAGAAAACCCTCTGTTCCCATGTGTCGCGTCACGTCCCTAATGTGAGGGTTCAGGCCCCGATTCTCGTGGATTACAACTACGCCTGGCCGCTTTTCACCGCCTGTCAACCGGGCCAGATAGCCGGTAATCTTGGTACCGCTAGCGTCATATTCAACGCTGTCGATGGCCAGGCGGTCGTCGTCCTCGCCAATCTTTGGTGTCTGAGCGTAGCTATTCTCCAAGAACGGCAAAAGCGCTACTGCCGCTGCCCCTCCCCCGGCGAGGTTCGCCAGGCTGTTCAGGAACCTGCGGCGATTGATGCGACCGTGGGTGAACTTGTCATACAGATCAATGATGTTCTGGTCCACTGTGGTTCTCCTTTCTGGAGTCAGAGGCGAAATTCGATCCTAGCTCTATCTTAGATTCGATTGAGTGGATACGCAATACACTGAACATATCCTCTTCTTCCACGTCCGAGCTGAAGGCTCGATTCCCTTCTTTACTGCAGTCCTTGTGTGGGTCTGAGTAAGCTGGAGTGGAAGCGGCTGACGACTTCGAACAGCAGTTCGGCCCCGCCCTTTTCGACATTGACATCTCTGACACAACTGCTATTCTTATGGGCAACTTTTTAAACTCCTGTAATAAGGTCAGTCGAACCGATCCCGATAGTTAAGAAGTCGAACCAGGATAAAGCTGCAACTTTCAGGTTTACTGAAACTGTGGGTCACTCGTTCTCGTTATCGGCACAACGCCCTGGTTCGCGGAGGGGGACAAAGCCCAGTCTGGGAGACTTAAGGAATGAAGAAGCTTCTACTATTTGCAGCCATCAGCCTTGGATTATCTGCCGGCTTTGCGCAGGCGCAGAGTTCACTTCGTGTCGCAAATGTGAATGCCTCACCTGGATCCAAAGTAGTGGTACCCATTTTGATGAGCGGGGGTGAGAGTGTTTCGGCGATCCAGTTCACCGTGAATTTCGACCCAACGTCCCTGAGTGTTGCAGAGGCACGGCCCCTGCCCGGAAGTTCCCTGGTCGATCACGCCCTGGGGTTCAGCCCTAAGGAGGGGAGCCTTACCTTCGTAATCTTCTCGGGCTCGCTTGCCACCTTCAGCCCGGGAGACGGTACGCTCGTCAGCGTCATCCTCGAGGTGAGCAACGATGCAGCCGACGGAACCACTCTCCCCTTGTCGGTGACCGATGCTGAAGGGGCCGATGCCGACGGCTTCTTCGTGACCGTGATTGGCGTCGACGGCAGTATCGGAATCGGGGGCGGAAACAACCTCCCGGTTGAAGGCCAAAACGAACTGATCTTCCCTCAAGTTGCAAACGGAAGCTACCCGGGAGGAAGTTTTACAGCTGATCTTGTTTTCGTGAATCGCATTGACACCCCCTCGGCGGGAGAAATCCGCTTTTTCAAACCAGACGGCAGCCCCTTTGTCCTGACGCTTACCGACGGTCGCACAGATTCAGGATTTGGTTTCACCCTCCCGCCCGGTGGTTCGGCTTTCCTGGCCACGGATGGAAGTGGCGATTTATCACCGGGTTATGCTCGGCTGAGTTCGACGGCTCCGTTGGGCGGAACTTTGCTCATTACCAGCCGTGATGCCGGCGGAGCGGTACTCAGCGAAGCCGGCGTGGGGGCTTCGCCTGCCGCCCAACATTTCTCAGTTCCGATCATCTTTGAGCGGGGGATCTCCAATACCGGAATTGCCTTTGCAAACGTCTCTCAGGAGACTTCTGCGGTTATGTTGGTCCTGAAGGATTCCTCTGGGGAGGAGCTCGCGAGTCTCAACATCAGTCTCGCACCGGGTGAGCACCGTGCCCGTTTTGCCGACGAGTTATTCGATGTCTTAGACACTTATGACGAGTTTCAGGGATCGATCGAAGCTCAGTCATCCACTGCCTTATCGGCCATTGCCTTGAAGTTGCAGGGTGCGCTGTTAACAACTTTTCCAATTGTGGTACTGCCTTAGGATCAAGTTTGATGATTTCCAGAGCGAGAGGGACAACAGCCGAAGGGGCACCTCCTTCAGAGGGAGGGACGACGTTGCGGACGGCCGGTTCAAGGAGAGAAGGCCTGAGCAGGAGTTTGATCGTGCTTCTGCTGGCAATCCTGCTTCATTCCTATGCCGTACCCTCTTCGACTGCTCTATTAGCTGGGGGTGCCTCGATGCAGGTCGAGGAAGCCTCTATCTGTCCGGGAGATGTCAATCTGGACGGCGAACGTGGTCCTGGAGACCTGGCGCTTCTTTCCGCCCACATTTCCGGGGAGAAGATCCTGGAAGGCGTGGCACTGGATAATGCCGACGTCAACTTCGACCTCGTAGTTGATGTTGGAGACGTAGTTCGCCTTCTGGAGCACAATACCGGAGAGTTTCTCCTGCTCCCCTGTGGGGGTTTTGCCCCCCTTGAGATTGCTTGTCCTGGTCTATCCCTCGACAGAACATCCGCGGCACCTTTGGAAGAGGTAGGCCTGGGCATCCTACCCGAAGAGTTTACTGAACCCGTTCTGGCTGTGGTAACAGAGGAGAATAACGAAGTCGGCATCATGACATTTGTGGAACTGTCGGAGGACGGTTCGGCCACACTCTTTACTCCTTTCTATCCTGGCACTTCCCTGGGAGGAGGTGACGTGAAAGTCCAAGTCACAGACGGGATGGTGAGTTGTCCACTGGTGGACTTCTCGATCGAGGGAATCCGGTCGGCCCCTGGTGAGGTTTCCCGGGTAGTTGATGCACTGCAGGAAGTCATCAGGGTCCAAGCGGCAGAGTTCGGCCTGACACTCCAGGACCTCATGGCTGGTCCCACCGAACTGCCCCGTCAGGCAATCCCACTGGCCGCGGCTCAGAGGCTGCTCGATCACCCGGACAACTCCGACTCACTGCGAGCCATGAGTGAGGGTACAGCCCCTTTTTTTGAAGGGGCCTCCGACAACGCCCTCCTGGACGCAGTCGTCGCACACCTGGGGATGGTCGGACTAGTGGAGCGAGGGTCCAAGGTTACCTCTGCGTTGGCGCAAGTTACACTTCCGAGTGACCTTCCTACCTGCAGCGACTCAGCTGGAAACCTCGACTTCTGTATGAAAGTCGCGGCCTCTGCCGAAGAGTCTCTCAACGCGTCCGATGGTCCGGCTGTAGAACAGTTGAAGCAAGACGTCGCTTTGTCAATTGTGGTTTTGAAACTCTTCCCCTTTACCCGCAAACTGGTCAAAGTCACCGAAGAAACTGTTAGTGAAATCAAGAAAGGCTTTGATAAGGCCTTCCCTGTGATAGGGGTCGCGCTCCTCATCAAGAAATGGTCTGAAGAGGCTGCTGCATCTCTCTTGCCTTCGAGCTTCAGCTCACTCGATCTCAACCTTCTTCCTGCCGTCATGGAAGAAGATCTGGAAGCGGGCGAATGGAGTGCTTTACTGATCGCCACCAGCAAAGGCTGGAAGCTGGACGGAAGACGAGTCCTTCAATACGCCTTCAAGGAACTCGGCGCCAAGAAACTTCTCAAGAAGCAAGTGAAAAAAGGGGTTGGCAAACTCTTCGAACTGTCCGGTGGCCTTCCTTATGTTGACAATGAAAAGGCACAAGAGAAACTGGTCGGCCTCATTGTCAAGAACGTAACGAAGATTGCCCCGGACGCCT
>JAUWTT010000039.1 GCA_030614585.1 Acidobacteriota bacterium | reverse complement strand
TTCAAACGAACCTAGATTGGTGGTCATCGAAGACCAGTTCAAGATACGTTCGGTCCGCGATCCTCAGATCTCACCGGAGGGAGACTGGGTTGCATACAGTGTCACCGCCACTGATGTGAAAGAGGAGAAGTCTGAAACCCGGATCTGGGTTTCCCCCTTTACGGGCGATTCCAAGGCTATCCCATTCACGGCTGAGGGCAACTCTTCTTCCCGCCCTCGATGGGATCCAAGCGGGCAGTATCTGGCCTTTCTATCCGCTCGGAACAAAGGAGGTTCCCAAGAGGCTTCCGAGAGGAAATCCCAGGTCTGGACACTTTTTCGAGGAGGTGGTGAGGCCCATCAACTGACTGAAGTTCAACAGGGAGTTCAGAGTTTTGAATGGTCTCCAGATGGCAAGAAGCTGGTTCTGGTAATACGCGATCCCTCTCCGGAAGAGATCGCCGCAGCAGAAGCAAAAAAGGAAGGCAAGAAATACGAAAAACCGAAGGTCCCGAGACCTCATGTAATTGACCGGCTTCAATTCAAGCGGGACTATGCAGGCTACCTCGATCGGCGCCGGACACATCTATATGTATTCGATGTCGAGTCCAAGGAACTGCTTCAAATTACCTCTAGTGATTACGACGATTCACAGCCTGTCTGGTCGCCTGATGGCCGGTTCATCGCCTTCACCAGTAACCGCACCGAAGAACCAGACAGTAATTACAACACTGATATCTGGATCGTACCTTCCGATAGCCCGGATAAGGGCAAGAACTTAATCCAGGTCACAACCAACCAGGGTGCGGACACCGCTCCCTCCTGGAGCCCGAATGGGAAGTGGATTACCTATTCCAGCGCCACAGATGTAGAAGCAATTGTCTTTGGTACTAATCATTTGGCCGTATCTCCGCATACCGGCGGAGAGGCGACAATCCTGACCGAGCAGCTTGATCGAAACATTTCGGCTCCTCAGTTCTCCAAAGACGGTGAACACATCTACTTCCTTCTGGAAGACGCAGGCGAACGACATTTGGCAAGGATTCCCGCAACGGGGGGGGAGATTAGCCGCCAGATTGACGGTCCAGTCTCGATCCGTGGACTGAGCTTGGCGGAAGGTGGAAAGGTAGCGGTGTTGATGAGCCGTCCCGATCTTCCCGGAGAGGTCTTTGTTAAGGAACCAGACAGTGACTTGAGAAAGATCACCTCGACTAACGATGAGCTCGTTTCTCAGTTGAAGCCGGCAACCGTCGAGAAGCATCGCTTCACCAGCCCGGATGGAACCGAGCTCGAAAGCTTCTACTACAAACCACCTTCCTTCAATCCCGAAATGCGTTACCCGACTCTGCTGATCATTCATGGAGGCCCTATCTCCCAGTATGACTACTCCTTCAGGTTTTTCGCGCAACTGTATGCCGCAAACGGCTACCTGGTAGTGATGCCCAATCCGAGAGGGTCGTCAGGCTATGGACAGGACTTCTCTCTGGAAATCTGGGCCGATTGGGGCAACAAGGACTATCAGGATGTGATCGCCGCGGTTGATTATGCAATTGAACAAGGCTGGGCCGATCCGGATCGACTGGGTGTTGGCGGATGGTCCTATGGCGGAATACTGACCAACCATGTCATTACCAAGACAGATCGGTTCAAGGGTGCCGTCACCGGAGCCAGTCTTGCTCTTTACGTCGCCAACTATGGCCATGACCACTATCAGAGATGGTACGAGAAAGAATTCGGGTTGCCCTGGGAGAACCGCGAACTTTGGGAGCGGCTTTCTCCATACAACTCGGTGGAGAAGATTGTCACGCCCACTCTGATCATGGGCGGGGCCGTCGACTGGAATGTTCCGATCATCAACTCAGAGCAGCTCTATATAGCTCTGAAGCGACTGGGAAGAACAACACAGCTGGTGGTCTACCCGAACGAGCACCACGGACTACGGAAGCCCTCCAACCAGCGAGACCGCTACGAGCGAAATCTAGCCTGGTTTGACAAATACGTCAAAGGCTCGGATTGACGTGAGCGAGCCCTGGGAGTCTGCCTGACAGAATGGGAATGACCGGGCAGGCTCCTGTCAGGATGCTCCCAACGAGGTCCAATCGGAAGTGATCCAGTTCAGAAGAGCCTGACTGGCTCATCTCCCAATGGGGACGTGGAAAAGTGGAATCCACTTATCGCATGAGAAAGCGGCATCCACTAAGGCTTCCGCACTCCAAAGGCAAACCCCTGATTCTTGGTGCTCTTGGCGACTTGGTGGTGCATTCGTGGGCGGACCCGGCTACCAGGTCCATCCCTCCGAGGCCCTTTCGCCCAAAGACAAAGTGAAACACCTGGGTTACTGGTTTCCGACCACTTCGCGGATCGCTGTCTCAAGCCGGGTACCACCCATTTCGAAGGAATGTTGGACGATACCCTCTTGATCCACGACCCAGTAACGAGGAGCCGAATCGACCCGATATAGCTTAGCTACTTCATCGTCCATTCCTTTTCCCGAAAAGATAGTCCCCCAGGCAAGATCTCTCCGAGCAAGGAACTCTTTGAGTTGTTGCTCATCCGAGTCCAAACTGATTCCAATGATTTCAAATCCCTCAGGGTTCAATTCTTCATAGAGCTCTCCGAGGCGTGGCAACTCGGCGACACAGGGAGGACACCACGTCGCCCAAAAATCAATCAGGACGACTTCTCCCCGGTTCTCTGAGAGAGTGTAGGTATCACCTGACAAGAGGGGAGCAGTGAAGTCTTTCGCGGGCATACCGATGCCTGTTGCCTGTTTCATCTCTTCAATGATGTTTGAAAATCTGGGCTCTCCATGCAGAAGCGTAAAGTCGTCACCGAGGTAGTACTCAAAGCCGTCGTCCCCCCTCTCCAGGGAAGCAGCCATCCAGTAGAGCGCACTCTCCTTTTCGCCCTCACCAACATAAAGCTTGCAGATATAGGAGCTCAGATAAGCCGACTTCTCGCTCGACTTCTCATCGACCGTCAGTGCATACTCCAGAGCCTCCTCATTCCTGCCGAGTCTTCCGAGGAGCCTGACTTTGTCGATTGCGACATCCGGAGACTCTCCGACCTGCTCGAGGATGATCTCGAAAGTCTCTAATGCTCCCTCATAGTCTTCAAGCGCAAGAAGGATCTTGTATTTATTGTTGACTGCCTTCCTGGTTGGCCCAAAATCTTCAATGATCCGATCCGCAACTGCAAGAGCCTTTGCGAAATCCTCTTGCTCGTATAGATCCGACAGTTGCTGATATAGCTCTTCTTCGGATTGGGTTCCGCAAGCCACGAAGATCAACAACAAACCGAAACCCGTTCCAAACGCTCTTCTCATTCCTCACCCCCTCGCTCGGCATACCATCAAGACTGCCCACAGGACAGCTCACACGACTTCACCCTCTAGGGTAAACGGAGGTTGGAAACTCAATGTTCAGGTTAATCGGCTGGAAGCTCCCGGTGCCCACGCTTGGGCGGAGCGCTACGAGGCAAAGCAACCAGCTGGTGAGAATTGCGGGCTCAATGCGCTTGCAACGCTGACTGGGATTCGATAGGTTGAAGTGCGTTGGCACTCGAATGACCTGTTGAACCTGGAGAGAATTCAATGAAATCCATATCCCTCTTGTGCTTACTTTCCTTCTTGCCTTTTGCAGCTGAGGCACATGCTTCTCATCCCTTGCACGATTCCACCGTCTTGCTCTGGCCCGACGGGGCACCGCAAGCACAGGGAAGCGAGGTCACCGACAAACCGGCATTGACCCTGCATTTCCCTCCGAAAGCGAAGGCAACCGGTGCTGCCGTCATCGTCAACCCGGGCGGAGGCTACAACATCCTGGCATCAGACCACGAAGGATTGCAGGTCGCGCGATGGCTGAACTCGATTGGTGTAACAGCCTTCGTATTGCGCTATCGCCTCAAACCCACCTACCAACCTCCGACGGCGTTACTCGATGCGCAACGTGCGGTGCGCTATGTGCGATACCATGCCGCCGAATACGGCATCAGCCCAAACCGTATTGGAATGCTGGGATTCTCGGCGGGAGGGCACCTTGCCTCTGCCACAGGAACGCGTTTTGACGCCGGTAACCCGGCAGCGGACGACCCAATCGAGCGCCTGAGCAGCAGGCCCGACTTCCTTGTCCTGGTATATGCGGCTATTAGCGGCGAACTCTTTCGAACCAGCAGTCCGGACTACCTGTCCACAAACAGCCTCGTCACCACTGACACACCTCCCACATTCCTGGTTCAGACGCACGAAGACCCGGTGGTTTCACCTAACCATTCCGTCCTCTTTTACCAAGCTCTGCTCGAGGCAAAAGTACCGGCTGAGATGCACATCTTTGGGTTTGGCTCTCACGGGCTAGGCTTAGCTCCAGGAGACCCCCAACTCGTCCAATGGCAACCCCTGCTCGCAGGTTGGCTCCGGCGCAGCGGACTCCTGGCCAACGGAACGCGCACGGCTGTGAAGGGGACAGTGGCCCTGGACGGGAAACCCCTCTTCCGGGGATGGGTCACGTTTATTCCTGATGACGACCATGCGCCCATTGCCCGAGGCTATGTACACTATCGATCGAAAAGCAAGATTGATATCGATCAGTTGCACGGCCCGTTTCCGGGCAAACACCGAGTAGAAGTCTACGTCGTCTCACGGGAGTCCTCTGCGCCCAAGACCGGAAGCTACTCCATGGATGACGTGGAACGGTACGTTCACGCCACTCCTGGTTCCTCAGCGCCTATTGTCGTTGATATCGTTCCTGGAAAGGAGATCCACCTGGAAATCACGACGAAGTAGAGAAGTGTAATGACAGAAGCTCGAAATTCGAAGTTCGAAACCCTTTCGTCGTGAGCCTTGTCGTGAATTTAGTCGATTCATTCATGGGAATTCCGACAAAGTTCGCGATTAAGTTAGCGACAAAGTTTCCTGTTGAATCCTGACACCTTACTACCCCGGGCTTATTTCGAGCTTCTTCCGATCCGGGGCGCTTCACGGGAACCCCATCCAGTTCCCTACGCAACCAGGTGAGAAATGATGAAATTCCAGGTTTACTGGCAGAAACATTGCCCAACGGGTAAACTAGCCTCAACAATCCCTCTCAAAGGAGCCG
The DNA here is from genome assembly GCA_030614585.1 of Acidobacteriota bacterium. Lineage (GTDB taxonomy): Bacteria > Acidobacteriota > UBA6911 > RPQK01 > JAPXNP01 > JAUWTT01. Next base: position 9,569 of record JAUWTT010000039.1, on the reverse strand, counting down.
CCAATATGAAAGAGAAGCGCCGCGATTTTCTCAAGACAGCTGCCAGTGTCACTGCCGGCCTGGCCATGGCCTGCAGCCCGGAGTCTGAAGCTATGGCAGCTAAGGCAGCCGTAACAGAAAGCAGTCAAGCCACTCCCGGAGTCGACGAGTCACCGATGCCGACTCTCGAACTCGGTGAGTTCACCCTTTCGCGCCTGATGGTCGGGAGTAATCCTATCCACGGATACTCCCACTTCAACAGACTTTATAGTAAGCACATGCTGGAGTGGTCGACACCGGATCATGTCTGCGAATTGATGGACCGCTGCTGGGAAGTCGGAATTAACACGTGGCAATTTTCGCATCACGAACGCGCCATGCGTGACTTGCGAGAGCATCGAGAGCGGGGTGGCAAGATGCAATGGATTCTGCTGAGCCACAGCGAGATTGAAAACGATCACTCACTGATTCGGGAGGTTGCAAAGCAATCACCCGTTGGAATCGTTCATCACGGTGGATCAGCCGAACGGAAGCGCCGTCAGGGAAAGGTTGGTGAAGTCCAAGATTTCCTGAAGGCGGTGCGAGATAGTGGCGTGAAGGTGGGGCTTTCGACACATGATCCGGAGTTCCTCGACCAAGCTGAATCAGAGGACTGGGACGTGGATTTCTACATGACCGCCCTCTACTATCTCACGAGAAGTGACGAGGAATTCCAAAAACTGCTCGGAACACGGCCACTTGGCGAGATCTATCTACCGGAAGATCCGGCACGGATGTGTAAGGTGATCCGCCAAACTCCCAAGACCTGTCTTACATACAAAGTACTGGCGGCAGGGCGGCGTTCCAATACGCCCGAACAGATCAACGAAGCTTTCCGATCTACCTTGGAGAACATCAAACCGAACGATGGAATGATTGTTGGCATGTACCCGCGGTACAGCGATCAGGTGGGCGAGAACGCCGGGCAGTTCAAGAAGCTCGCCCTAGCGTAAGACATGCATCCTTGCTTGTCGCGTCATAGTCTGCAAAACGAAGGCGGACTTGCCACCAAACCCGGAGTGACAACCTGGAAGGTCGTCCTACGGTAAGACATGCATCCTTGCTTGTCCCGCCATGGTCTGCAAGACAAAGGCCGACTTGCCACCAAGCCCGGAATGACAACCTGGAAGGTCGTCCTACGGTAGAACTCCAGGAACCAGTCCCCATTTTCGTTGCGCTCGCAACGGCGGCGAACTACCATTAGAATGGGTGTTAATCGGAAGAGGGACACGTGGTTGGAAAAACGGTCTCCCATTACAAGATCATCAAGAAGCTCGGCGGCGGCGGCATGGGCGAAGTGTATAAAGCCGAGGACACCCGGCTCGGCCGGATGGTTGCCCTGAAGCTTCTCCCGGAACAATTCCTGGAAGACCGCCACGCGCTGGGTCGGTTCCAAACAGAGGCTCGTGCCGCGTCAGCCCTCAATCACCCCAATATCTGCACAATCTATGACTTTGCTGAGGATCAGGGCCAACCTTTCATCGCGATGGAGCTTCTTGAAGGCCAAACGCTGAGGGAGGTTATCCGGAAGGCCCCCTTGGACATCGACCAGATATTGGACATTGGAACCCAGGTGGCAACTGGTTTGGAGAAGGCCCATGAGCGGGGCATCATCCACCGGGACATCAAGCCTGCCAACATCATCCTCACTCAGTATGGTCACGCGAAGATCCTCGACTTCGGAATGGCGAAGCTCAGTGAAGAGCAACCACCAGTAGTGGAAGAACGCTTGACGACTCCCGGGAGTCCGATGGGAACCGTCGTCTACATGTCCCCTGAACAGGTGCGCGGCGAGGAACTGGACACAAGAACTGATCTGTTCTCGCTCGGAATGGTTCTCTATGAGATGACGACCGGTCAACTGCCCTTTACGGGAACTACTTCCGGAGCGGTATTTGACGAGATTCTGCACCAGGCTCCAATTCCGCCGGTACGAATCAACCCGGAAACGCCCGACGAACTGGAGCACATCATCAACAAGTGTCTGGAGAAGGATCCGGACTTCCGCTATCAGTCTGCAACGGATCTCCTGGCAGACCTGAAACGCCTCTCTCGGGCAAGTGACTCCGCTCTGCTCCCATTTGTGACTCCACCGGCGAAGGCCAAGTTCGGGTTGGACTGGAGGCTGGGACCTGTCGTGGCAGCGCTTATTGGGCTCGCTATCGTTCTCTGGTCTTCTGGGATCTTTGAATCTCCGCCTGTTGACACATCGATTGGAGTTGTGCCCTTCGAGAATGCCAGCGGTGATTCCACCCAGGAGGCCCTGGCTGACGGATTGACCGAGGACATTGTCGCCAATCTTTCCAAGATCAGCGGCTTGAGTGTATATCGCTTTAAAGGTATCGAAAAGTCCCCGGAGGAGAAAGCAGCCGAATTGGGAGTGGCGACTCTCCTAGAGGGAACGATCCGGCGTGTCGGCGACAAGATCAGGATCAGTACTCAGTTTGTAGAGGCACAGTCTGGTCGTGTCCTCTGGTCTGAGAATTACGATCAGGAACTCACTGACGTTTTCGCATTGCAAACCGAAATCGCGCTCCAGGTAGCAGCCGCACTGGAGGTGGAACTCCTGCCTGGGGAGGAAAGCGACGTGGCGGTGAGCCCACATGACAGTGTCGAAGCCTATGACCTGTATCTACAGGGACGCTTCCTCCGGCACACCGAGGAGAATCCGGCAGGCCTGCGTCAAGCCGTGGAATACTTCCAGCAAGCGATTGAGAAAGATAACGAGTATGCTCTGGCTTACGCCGGACTTGCAGAATCCTACTTCATGCTCGCATACATATACGGAGCAGAACCCTGGGAGACGTTTGGCGAGGCGGCGAAAATGGCGGTTCGATTCGGCGAGGATCTTCCGGAGCCCCACGTGGCCATGGGCCTTTGGCTGGACTTCTGGGAGGACGACGGGGAAGCGGCTGATGAGGAGTTCAAGAGGGCGTTGGAACTCGACCCTCGCCACTCCAATGCGCAGCGGGAATATGCTCGATTCCTCATGCGAAGGGGTCGGTTCGACGAAGCCTTGACGGAAATCGGCAAGGTGCATGATCCAATTTTTGCCGTCACAGTCCACTTAACTCGGGCCGAGATTTACCGCTATCGAGGGCAATTTGACGAAGCTCTGCAGGAAGCTCACAGGTTCCGAGAGATATGGTCGGGCAGCGACGAACCCCTCCTGCAGATGGTTGCGTGCTACACAGCGCTTGCGGAGTATGAAAAAGCAGAGAAGCTGGCGGAAGAAATCTCGGCGGATCACCCCGCTCGTTACAGACTCCTGGCTATCATTTATCTGCTGCAAGACCGGATGGATATGGCTCGAGAGGCCAGTCAGCACTTAGTTGCGCTAGAGCCGGAGGTTCCATACAGCTGGTGGTTGGCCGGCTACATGGATCTCTGGGAAAATGATTATTCTCAAGCACAGCAGAATTTCGAAACAGCCTACGAACTGAATACACCCGAGGATTTGACGTGGTGGAGACCTCATGCAACCTACCTTGGTATTGCGCTTTGGAGACTCGGTGAAAAAGACAGAGCCGAACAGTTGTTTGCTGAGCGAATGAGTCTCAATCAGGCCGCTATTGACAACGGCAACCAAGACCCCACATTGCGCAAAGATATGGCGGTTATCCATGCCACCAGGGGCGAGACAGAAGAAGCGTTGCAGTGGATGGAGCGGGCCGTTGAAAGCGGCTACGCCCGGTACGATTTGACACTGAAAGAAGGGCTGTTGGGAACCCTTCACGACGACCCTCGTTTTCAGCAACTCATGACGAAAATTGAGGCCAAAGTAGCTGTCATGCGCCGCCAAGTGGAAGCGATGGAATCGGAGTGGGATAACTAGCCGGGACAATCCGAACGCCTCACTACGAAGAACTCGCCGCCAAGATCACCAAGAATCGTGCGTTTTCCTTTTTGCCCTTTGTGCCTTAATGGTTTGAACCAGAAGAGTTGGAGATTAGGAAAGTATTTGTCATGACGATTCTTGATCTTTCATGATAGAATTGGAATATGGACAAGAGTTTGGAGAAGTTCAGTTCTCAGCTGGATTGTCAGGACCTCGCTGAACTCAGAGAATACGCCAGGCAGTCGAACCAGCGGATATCAAGCATCTTGACCGAAGCAGTCTCATCTCATCTTCAGAGAGTGCGTATTCGCCCGCTGTTCCGCCAGGCCATGGATGAAGTCCTAGAAGAGAACAGTGAGTTGCTGAGCCGCTTGGCCAAATGACTTCTGGAGGTTGAGAAGTGGTTACTACACTCTTCCCGAGTCTTGAAGAGGCCTTGTACCTTCATTCTGAACTCATCTCCCGCTTCGGTGGCTCTCCGGGTATTCGGGACCTCGGCCTTCTCGACAGTGCCCTGGCCAGACCGAAATCTGGATACTACACGTCTCTTTCCGAACAGGCTGCGGCCTTGATGCAAAGTCTCGCCTTGAATCACACTTTCGTTGATGGGAATAAGCGAATGGCATTCGGATTGACAGCAATCTTCCTTCGAATCAACGGGTATCGACTCAGCATGTCTCCCTCAGAAGGTGAAGCATTCATCGTTGAGCGAATCATCGCCAACCGGGAGACGCTCAACAAGATTACAGATTGGCTCGAAGAGCACCTGTTTCCAGTCTAGCGACTCCCCTTCCGGGTCCACTTGGCAAGCGCGGTTGATGAAATCAGAAAATGAAGCTGATACCCTTCCATATTCGAATGGTCACAGGCACTAAGAAGCAAGGTCCCTTCGGAACGACGTCACTGGAACCCCTTCCTGCCGTTCCAGCAAGAAACGGAAGATCAGAGGAAGAGAGAATTCTGACCGAAAGAATCATGCATTCACGACTTTCTGGGACTTCCAGGGAGAACGAAGCTTGAACTCAGTAATTGTCGCAGTAGCCGTAATGATGGTTCTCAGCCTGGCTCGCTTGAACGTGGTCGTAGCACTGATCGTGGGGGCCTTTGTAGGAGGGCATTTCTCCGGACTGGGAATGACAGCGACGCTTTCAGCTTTTACTGAAGGCTTGGGAAATGGAGCCGGAATCGCCCTCAACTATGCGATCCTCGGTGGATTTGCCGTTGCATTGTCTAAATCGGGTATCACTGAACGGCTTACCGGTTCGATCCTCGGCCGAGTCAGAGATGCCGGCAGTTCAGAAAGCCATCAGTACCTGCAACTCGCGCTTTTCGGGCTCATCCTGGCACTCGCGACTGCCTCACAGAATGTCGTGCCGGTCCATATAGCCTTCATACCAATCCTGATTCCACCTCTCCTTCAAGTAACTGGCCGTCTGAAAATTGATCGGCGCCGGCTGGCATGCATCCTCACCTTCGGACTGATGGTGGGATACATGTTTGTTCCCATCGGATTTGGAACCATTTTTCAGAGAGACGTACTCTTCAACCAGATGGTCGCCAATGGTTTCGAAGGAGGCGCAGCAGCACAGGTTCCCCTGGCTATGGCAATCCCGGTGGCGGGCATGGTAGTGGGGCTGGCACTCGCTGTGTTTTGGAGTTATCGAAAGCCCCGAGAATACGCAGACGAACCGGTCGCCATAAATCAAGCTGAAGAAGGTGCGCCTTACAGATCCCGGAACCTGTATTTTGCCCTGGCTGCGATCGTTCTGGCTCTGGCTGTACAACTGATGACGGACACCGTGTTCTTAGGAGCCTTAGCCGGCTTCCTCGTTCTCGTTTTGGGAGGGATCCTGCGCTGGGAACAGAATGAGACAGTTTTCGTCCAAGGGATGCGAATGATGTGCCAGATTGGATTCATCATGATAACTGCCGGCGGCTTCGCTGGGGTGCTCAGAGCTACTGGTGACATACCTCTTCTCGTCAACGACTCGATCCAGCTGCTGGGACAAAACAAAGGGATGGCAGCCTTTGGAATGCTGCTGGTCGGATTACTCATCACGATGGGAATCGGATCGTCGTTCTCGACCGTTCCCATTATCGCCGCGATCTATGTACCGGTCTGCATAGAGTTTGAGTTCAGCCCCCTGGCAACTCTGGCAATTGTGGGAACAGCCGCTGCCCTTGGTGATGCCGGCTCTCCATCTTCAGACAGCACTCTGGGACCAACTATGGGGCTCAACGTGGATGGGCAACACAGTCATATCTGGGATACCGTTGTACCAACGTTTCTCCATTTCAACCTTCCCCTGTTGGCCTTCGGCTGGTTGGCTGCGATGGTTCTTTAAGCGGTTCTTTGCGCCTTGGCGTGAAATGAATCTCCTTCACGCAAAGCCGCTAAGGGTTCAGGAGCAAATCCTGCCAGGCGGACGCTTGCGCTTCTAATAGGCGGAACTCCGATGAGAAGCAGCGATCATGAATATAATCTGCTCAATTTCGTCGATTTCGTAGAAGAAGCGCCAGGCTCCAATCCGGTAGCGCCAGGTTTCAGGAGAGTAGTGTTTCAGCTTCCGCACATTCGGACCGTAGAAGGGATTGACACGAAGTTGCGGGTACACCACACTGCGAAGTTTTCCAGGAACAGACTGATGTCCGCCTCTGGAAATCCGTCGAAGGTCTTTCGTGAATTGGTCGGTCTCGAATATTCGGTACTCACTCAACGAAACTCCCTCGCTTCCGCCTGGCATCTCGAGAGCCGGCCTGCAGGCTTTTCACGAGGCGTTCGTTCACCAGGATCTCCGCCATTTCACTGTCGTCCACGAACTGCTGCTCGCGGATTCTCTGCAGAGCTGCCGTCTCGATCAGGTTTGACAGCGGTCTCCGCTCCGCTTCTGCAGCCTTGCGAAACTCCTCATAAACTCCATCTTCCAGACGCAAAGTTACTGTTTTAGCCATTGCATTCTTTCTGCTTCTTTTTTATTCATCTGTATTCTATCATAATTAAAGAGCGGGATGGTCGAGCACGACCTCAGAAGTGCTGATTTATGAAGTATCGATAGACATCCATAGAAATAGCAGACTATACTGAAGTTAACTGGGAAGGTAACCGTGAAAAGGTCTAAAGAGTCACGTAGTCTACCCGCACGTTCTGAAGAGCAAGCTAACACGAGAAGCTGTTCCTACGATCGAAGAACCGCGCTCAAATTTATCGGAGTCGCCATGGCCGGCTCAAGCGTGAGTGCGAAAAGTGTGATCTTTCAGGAACACACCTCGCTGGCCATCCCGGCTGCGGAGGGATATCTCCTGGTCGATCCCAAGAAATGTCAGGGATGCTTGAGTTGTATGATGGCCTGCTCGCTGGTCCATCATGGCAGTGTCAATCTATCCCTCGCTCGAATTCAGGTCACACACGATCACCTCGCCGACTTTCCTGATGATGCCGTTATTGCCATGTGTCGGCAATGTGTCGAACCTCTTTGCATGAGAGCCTGTCCCGAAGGGGCTTTACACGTCGATCCTGCTCATGGAAATGTACGGACTGTCGATGCCGAAAGCTGTATCGGATGCGGAGAATGCATTAGAGCGTGTCCATATCCGATCGCTCGTTCCGTGTGGAACCACGAATCCGGCCTTGCGGAGAAGTGTGACCTGTGCGCCAACGCTCCGTTTTGGAAAGAAACCGGTGGTCCGGCAGGCAAGAAGGCCTGTATCGAGATCTGTCCCCTGCATGCAATAGCTTTCACAGCCAAGATTCCGATACAGGAGGGTGATTCCGGCTACCTGGTGAATCTTCGAGGCAAAGCCTGGGAGCAGTTCGGTCTCACGACCGACTAAGTATCAGATTGAACTGACGTGTCGGATATGGGAATAAATCAAGACTCGCCGAGAATCCATCCATGCTGGATTGCGGGTGACTGGTGACCAATGTCCCTAAAATCCCTAATATCGAAATTTGAGAAATGAGGGTAGTTCCATGAAAGGGATAATGGGCAAGATTCTAAGGGTGGATCTGTCGAGTCGGCGGATCTCGACCATAGATACCTCCGACTATGAAGGATGGGTCGGAGGTCATGGCATGGGATCAGCAATCTTCTGGGACCTGGCAAAAAAGAAGAAAATCAGCGGTTTTGATGAGCATAATGTCTTGACTTTGATGGCCTCGCCCTTGAACGGAACACCGGTTCCCTCGGCAAGCCGGCTCGAGATGCAGGGAGTCGGGCTCCAATCATTTCCAACCGAGTGGTTCACCCGAAGTAACGTTGGAGGCCGTATCGGCGCGATGTTGAAGTTCGCCGGCTGGGATGGAATCGTCCTTGAAGGAAAATCAGACAGCCCGGTCTGGATCGATATTCGTGACGAAAAAGTCAGAATCCGTGATGCCCGCGATATCTGGGGACTGGATACTTGGGAAACCCAGAGCACGATCTGGAAGGATGTCAGCGGAAACACGGACTTTACAAGAAATTGGGCAGAAATCAACGACGAGCACTGGTCCACGCAGCGACCGGCAGTACTCGCGATTGGTCCAGCCGGGGAAAACCTGTGCCGGAATGCCTGCATCATTCATGAGAAAGGCCACGCCTTTGGCCAGGGTGGATTTGGTGCAGTATGGGGCGACAAGAAGCTCAAGGCAATCAGCGTAATTGGAACCCAGAGCGTTACAGTCGCCGATCCCGACGGACTCATGAAGGCATGGGAATGGGCCAGGAAAAGGTATTCCAAATGGCCTCCCGATCCGGATGCCCGTTTCTACAATCAGTTCGCTCCTTCAGTTCCGGCTTTCCAGTTTTGGCCGACCAAGAAACAGGGAAGAAGAAAGGCCTGCTTTGGATGCTTTTCAGGCTGTCATGCAGTCTTCGCGGATGGGAAGGGAACCGAAGGTAAGTGTTACCCAACCATAATGTATCTATTTCAGGATCTGAAAAAGCATGGACGGGTTACCGACGCTACCTATGAAGTTGTCAATCTCATGAACCGGGAGGGTTTCAATGCCTGGGAACTGGGTCGAGGAATGGGTTATGTCAAGAGCCTCTTTGACCAGGGTGAATTGGGACCAGGCAAGAACATCGAATGTGATCTACCTTTCGGGGAATACGGCGGAACCCGGTTTGTCGAAGAATACCTGGAGATGGTTATCGAACGTCGTGGAATTGGCGATGATCTGGCTGAAGGAATGCCCCGTGCAGCCAAACGATGGGGAAGGCTGAAACAGGATCAAAGAACCGGACTTCTCCCCTGCCCCTTCTGGGGTTATCCCGAGCATTACGATCCTCGAGTCCAGGTAGAGTGGGGATACGGTACCATTTTGGGCGACCGGGACATGAACGAACACGAAATCAACTGGCTTTTCTGGATTGGTAATCCCACCGACTGGATTCCAAGTGGAGGACGGAAAGAACCGGTTATTTCAGCCGAAGAAGTGGCCAATATACTCGCTGAAAAAATGGTTCCCTATCAGGGCGATCCTCGCATGCTGGATTACAGCGAAGAGAACATCTATTCGGAGAGATTTGCCAAAACTATTGCCTGGCATCGACATTTTACCCGCTTTTGGCGTCAGTCTGTCTTACTTTGCGATTTCCGCTGGGGTCCGATCAATACTTACGCTCCCGGCAACAAGGGAGAGTTAGCCGAAGCCGAGGAGCCATTCTTTTCAGCCGTGACCGGGAAAAAAGTCACCATCGAGGAAGGAGTGGAACTCGGACGCAAGATATGG
>JAUWTT010000405.1 GCA_030614585.1 Acidobacteriota bacterium | reverse complement strand
TTCTCCTCCAAGATCAGAGCGACAGAGATCGCAAGTATTCTCGGTTTCTGCGAGCGCAGGCCTCGGGAGTTCCCATCCCGGGAAGGACATCCTGTTCGACTACGGCCCATCCCTTATATGCACGCTTTCGAAGTTCGCCTACGACCGCCTGAAAATCTACGCAACCCTGTCCCAATTCACAGAAAACGCCCGCTCTGACTGATTCAAAATAGTCCCAGCTCTCCCTGCTGGCCGCGGAGGCGATCTCCAGGCTGCAGTCCTTGAAATGAATGTGCCATATCCTATCGAAATGATCCCTCAAACCCTGCACAGGATCGCCGCCTCCCAACTGGTAGTGTCCTGTATCTAAAACCAGGCCAAGCAGATTCGGATCCGTCAAATCCATGAGGATACTGACTTCCCGCGGTGTTTCGACATAACCGGCACAGTGATGATGGAAGACTGTACGAAGACCGGTCTCTTCCCTGACTCTACGGGCCACCAGATTTGCTCCTTTGGCGAAAGTTCTCCACTCCGCTTTTCCGAGTCCCATTTCTGCCGTAACCCGACCGGCATTCCCTGTCCTAACAGAGACGGCTCCATTATTATCGGCGAGAATCAGGAAGGCATCTTCATAACCGGCGTCGGCCATCAGCCTGGCGGTTCTGACCGCTGTTTCCATCCCGGACTCGTGAGCATTCTCAAAGGAGAGTGCGACAGGGACGAAGGCCCCTACCAGTTCCAGTTGCCGTTTTCTCAGTGCAGCACTTAACTCTGCCGGGTCGATCGGCATGAATCCCCAATCCCCGAGTTCCGTCCCTTCGTAGCCGGATTCCTCTATTTCATCGATAACCTGCTCGAAGCCGGCTGCTTCACCTTCCAGTTCGAATTCCAAAACGCCCCAGGAACAAGGGGCATTGGCAACCCTGATCATCCTCCTTTCGTCAGAATCAGTATTTGCGAGCATGCTCGATATCGCTAATCATCTGTTCGCTTGCATCTCTCACCCGTTCGCTCCGTGACGTCTGCGCAACGCCACACCGCCACCACGATTCATACCCTCCGGTCATAGTCTTGGGCAGGACTTTGATGTCCAGTAGTGTGGACGAGGTTTGATTCTTCGCGTCCCTCAAGGCTTCCCTCAATTCTTCTATAGTCCTGACCGTGTAACTCCTGGCTCCGTAAGCTGCGGCACTCTTCGCAAAATCAATGAGATGAAGATTGCCATCAGTTCGTCCTGTCGCAGCGTTGCGATAACGAAATTCTGAACCGAAGCTTTCCAGACCCATACCCATCTCGAGGTTGTTGATACAGCCGTACGAGTTATTGTCGAACAGCAGAATATTGACTTTCTGGCCTTCCTGGATGGAAGTTATCAACTCGGAATGCAGCATCATGTAGGAGCCATCGCCCACAAACGAATAGACTTCTTTATTGGGTTCCGCCAGTTTGACCCCCAGGGCACCACAGATTTCATAGCCCATGCAGGAAAAGCCGTACTCCATGTTGTAGGTCTCAGGTTTCCTGGCGTTCCACATCCGCTGCATACAACCCGGAAGACTGCCGGAAGACCCCACCACGATCGCGTCATCATCCAAGAGCAGATTAAGTTCGGCCAAAACCCGGGTCTGTGTCAGTCTGGACTGGAGTTCCCTCGAATACTCGGGCAGGGCGTCGTCAAGCTGGTCGGGGACCTCCGGCACAAATCCTTCACCCGTGTACTCCAGGGAATGCAGGCGGGTCCATTCCGCTTCCCATTGCTGCTTTGCTTGAGAGATTTCATCTTGATAAGCAGATCGATATTCCACCTTTTCCAGTTCGACTGAAAGCTGTTCGAGAGCACGGTCAGCGTCGGCAAGGACTGGGACCGCATCAAGCTTGCAGGCATCAAGAGAAGCGATGTTGATCGACACAAAATCCACATCAGGATTCTGGAACAAGGTCTTGGAGGCGGTCGTGAAATCGGTAAGCCGAGTACCAACCCCAACGACTACGTCCGTCTCTTTGGCTATCAGGTTTGCCGCCAGGTTCCCGGTGGTACCGATCCCTCCCAGATTCAGAGGATGATCTGCCGAGACGGCGCTTTTGCCTGCCTGCGTTTCACCGAAGGGAATATTGAACCTCTCGGCGAAGGCAGCAAATGCCTTGCCAGCTTCTGAGTATCGGACACCACCGCCGCAGATCAGGAGCGGTTTCCTCTTGGCCTTTATCAGATGTACAGCCTCCTGAAGCATCTCGCTGGTGGCGGAGGGCCTTTCAATGCGGTGAACTCTTTCAGCGAAGAAGTAATCGGGAAAGTCATAGACTTCTCCCTGCACATCCTGCGGCAGACAAATAGTAACCGCCCCGGTTTCGGACGGACTGGTCAGAACCCGCATTGCGTTGATCATGGCGGTCATGGCTTGTTCGGGCCGACTGATTCGATCCCAGTACCGACTGACCGGTTTGAAGGCGTCGTTCGTAGTGACCGCATGGTCATAGGGCTGTTCTATCTGCTGCAGGACCGGGTCAGGCTGACGGACGGCGAAGGCGTCTCCAGGGAAGAGCAGGATCGGAATCCGGTTCACAGTGGCAGTTGCCGCTGCAGTGACCATATTCGCTGCACCGGGTCCGATGGACGATGTGCAGGCAAAGATCTGCTTGCGTAGTCTTTGTTTGGCGAAGCCGATTGCCGCATGGGCCATTCCCTGTTCATTTCTGCCCGGTACGATAAGGAACTCCCCAGGGTTTTCCTCCAGCGCCTGTCCAAGGCCGAGTACATTTCCGTGCCCGAAAAGAACAAAGAATCCTCTTACAAACCGGGTCCTCTTGCCATCAAACTCGACATATTGATTGTGCAGAAACTCGACGATTGCCTGGGCCGTAGTGAGTTTTCTAGTTGTCATCTCTTTGATCCTCTCCAGTTGCTGAGCTTAGAAACCGCCCTTCTCTTCAATAAAGGCGTTCACCTCTTCAAGCGTGGGGTTAAAGTTGGCACACCCATGTTTGGTGACCAGAATTGCCCCACAAGCATTTGCCAGGCGACAAGCTTTGTACCAGTCCCATCCGGCAAGGTATCCGTAAATGAAGCCGCTGGCGAAAGCATCGCCGGCCCCGAGAACGTTGACCACCTCCACGGGAAACCCCGGAACATCGATTACGCTCCCATCATCAAGGAAAACTGAGGAGCCCTTCTCTCCCCGTTTTACGATCAGAGCCCTCAAGCCCGCCTGAATCAGAGCAGAAATGGCTTCATCAACATCGCCTTGAATCTCAGGTGCAGAAATCTGCTGGTCGGTTATCTTCACCTGCGCCGGATCCTTGAGCATAGTGGCCAGCACTTCTTCCTCGGTACCAACGGCCAGAGTGCAGTGCTGCAGAAAAGCCCTCGTCATCACTCCAAAGGCACGCGGATCGTGCCACTGGTCAGCCCTGAAATCGAGATCGACCAGGACAGGAACGTCATTCTTGACGGCTTCTTCGGCGGCAAAAAATGCTGAAGATCGTGATGGTTCGATATTCAGGGCTGTCGCAGAGACTTCGAAGAGTCTGCAGCTACTTATGGGAGTTCGAATTACGTCATCAATAGTCACCTTTGAATCCGCACAATTGTCCCGATAGTAAACCAGGGGGAACTTGTCAGGAGGTTCAATGCCCAGAATCACGGCACTCGTACGTGCTCCGGCTACTCGGGGGATGAACCTGGTTTCCACTCCCTCCTTCACCAGAAAACTCAGCAGGAAATCGGCGACCTGGTCCTGACCGACTCCAGTCAGTAGAGCCGATTTCAACCCAAGTCGTCTGGTCCCCACCGCAATATTCAATGGGGAGCCGCCCACAAAAGCTCCGAACTCTTTGATATCGATGAATGGCGCACCGATATTGTTGGAATAGAGATCTATGGAAGATCTGCCGTACGTGATCACGTCGAAGTGTTCTGGTGCTGCTTCCATGCTGGTCATGACTTCCTCCCGTTCATCTCGAGAGTCACCACGGGAACTCTCGGATCCAACCCTGTCCAGGAACCGTAAATCCACTTGTGTGCCGGATCGTCCGTACTCGCCAAAGACTGATCGCTGCCCGCCAGGAAGTTGAGGTAGTAAGCGTTGTACCCATGGGCTGCGACGACCGGGTGATACCCAGAGGGTACCAGGACGACATCGTTTTCTTCAGCCAAGGCAAGCTCGTCGAGGCTTCGATCGTCGTTGTAAACTCTCTGAATTGCGAAACCCTGAGGCTTATCGATCTTGTAGAAATAGACTTCCTCCAGGCAGGCCTCGAGGACGTTCCCCTGATCATCCAGCTTTCTATGATCGTGCTTATGCGGGGGAAATGAACTCCAGTTTCCGGAAGGGGTATACACTTCAACACAGACCAAACGGTGACACTCTGCTCCGGGTGGCAGGATACTGTTGATCTGGCGTGTCGCATTGTCCCCGCCGCGGATCTCAATGCCCATACTGTCAACATCCTCCGGAGTTATCATTCTTGCAGGGAAGTCTAGATCTGTTTCACAGTACCCACAGGCTATGTCCAGGACTGGGCTTTCGGGAGTTAGGCTAAATCTCGTCTCTCTGGGGAGGTAAACAGCGTGTGGAAGTCCGGAGAAGACATCCTTCCTGCCATTTACGGTCTTCCAATCAC
>JAUWTT010000507.1 GCA_030614585.1 Acidobacteriota bacterium | reverse complement strand
CCTCATATCCCGGACTGGCCTCCACAGCCTGTGTTGCGACCGGATTAAAGAGGAGCGGCGCCGTCTGGAATTGGAAGAAGACAAATACCAGTACACCTATTAAGAGGATGACGAACTGAATCGGAATCTTGAGTACAGCACTCATCAACAGTGAGGTCCTGCCCTCCCCAACTGAACGGGCAGTCAGGTATCGTTGGACCTGGCTCTGATCACAACCGAAATAGGAGAGCATCAGGAACAAGCCACCCAAGAGGCCCGACCAAAAGGTGTAGGTTTCGCTCAGATCAAAGGAGAAATCCATGGTCTCCAGATGACCAGCCGTAGCAGCCAACGTCAGCGCGCCACCCAGTGAGATGTCCTCAGGCAGACGCCCCAAAATGACCAGGATAACTGCGGTCATTCCAACGAAGATGACAACCATCTGCTTGACGTCCGTCCAAGTCACGGCCTGCACGCCGCCGATCATGGTGTAAATGATGGTCGGAACTCCAATGGCGAGAACAGTGACTTCAAGGTTCCAGCCGAGAACAACCGAGAGGATGACTGCCGGCGCCGAGATGATCACTCCGCATGAGAGTCCTCGAGAAACAAGAAACAGAAAACTGGTCAGAGACCGCGTCTTACTATCAAACCTCTTCTCGAGAAACTCGTAAGCCGTAAAGACCTTCGCCCGGTAGAAAAATGGAACGGCGGTAACCGAGAGGATAATCATGGCGATGGGAAGTCCGTAATAGAACTGGAGGAAGCGCATCCCGCTTTCGTAAGCCTGCCCAGTCGTGCCGACCAGCGTGATCGCACTCATCTGGGTAGCCATGATAGACAGCCCCACGGCCCACCATGGCAGACTGCGGTTGGCCAGGAAATAGCCACGGACTTCGTGAGTCGCCTTTGAGCGCTTTATCCCGTCAAAAACGACATAGAGGAGATAGGCGAGTACAATGAGCCAGTCAAGAAGGTGCATCCGCCAACTACCGAAAGGCCTTTGAGAACCACCAGAGCGCTGCAAACACAAGCAACGTGTTCGCGATCACGGCGAAGTAAATGCGCCTCCAAACACCTGCCTCTCGCTCTTCGTGCTCTCTGTTTCCCATCGTTTCGATCTCGTTAACACCGAGGTTCTTGAACCGTCTCCAAATTCA
This sequence comes from Acidobacteriota bacterium, assembly GCA_030614585.1. Classification (GTDB taxonomy): domain Bacteria; phylum Acidobacteriota; class UBA6911; order RPQK01; family JAPXNP01; genus JAUWTT01. The sequence goes on along the minus strand of JAUWTT010000507.1, from coordinate 2,665 downwards.
GCGCCTGCTGTTCTCAGCCTCTTGACGGTCCGAAGAACCGCCTTTGTACCCTTTGACGATCCTTCTCACGTATTCCACGTCCTTACGCAAAACCGCAAGCCGTTCTTCCGGCTCGTACTGTCCAAGAGAGTCGTCTTCAATCCCGATGTAGCCGTCATAATCGGCGTCCACCAATAAACCTATCATCCGTTCGAAATCGAGGTCGCCGTCCGGCACTGCAACCGAATTCTCACTGTACTTCCAACCCGGCTCACGTTCGACTTCCCTTTTTGCGACGTTGTGCTTCACGTTCTTTGCATGGAAGTGTTTCGCACGAGGAACAAATTGGTCAAAAAGCTTGTAGACATCGCCCCGTGGGTGTCCATACCAGTAGAAGTTGATCGGATCAAGGCAGACCCCCAACTCGTCCGGCGCAAACTCGAACAGAACCTTGTCCAGAATCTCGGCCCTGTTCCAGTAGACACTGAGGTTCTCGAGAGCGATTTCGACACCATGGCGATTTCCCGCAGATACCAAATCATTTAGAAGGAAGACAGAGGCCTCGATGAACTCTTCATCGGGAATTGTTACTTGAGTGAAGTTGTCGGTCACAATCGGGAAGTAAATCAGCTCAGCGCCGACCACAGGAGCGACTTCGATCAATTGCAGTGCCCAACTGGGAGCCCCTTCCGATTTCACCTTTTTGGGCTCAAGAAGAATTGGGGCCACCAGGACTGGTGTCAGCAACTCGTTCTTCAGGGCATCGTTCCGAATCCGCCAGGCATTCTCGGCCGAATCGAGACGATACGGAGTCTCTTTGCCGACGAAGAGCTTGGAACAACTGAGATCAGACTCAACGTGAATCTCGATTCCTTTCACACCAACAGCCTTGGCAGCTTCCCAAGTACTGCTCATCCCCAGTTGCTCAATCAGGGGGTTGCAGAGCAGAACTTCCATTCCCCCTTTTACCTCGTTTCCAGCGGTCTTAAGTGATGGCGTCATAACAATCAGGATAAGCGCTACACTGACAAAAAGAAATGCGCGTCGAACGCTCATGGTCTCAAACCTCCAAGTGTCGTATCCGAGGCACTGCTTAGATATCCCAACTCCCCTCAGCATGAGGAAAACGAATGCATCATCGTACCACGTCCGAGAAACTCACAGGGTTGTCTGATAACCTCCCAAAGACTATGGGCCATACTTGGCCCTTAGGGGGTATTTTGCCTGGAGAATGATTGGTTCGAAAAAACAATACGACTCCGCCCGAACACAGCGGAGGGAAACCCATGACAAACGGCTTCTTCAACTATTGCGACCACAAAAGGCCCGCCACTGTCACTCTCGGAAACACCGGGTTCATCCTTGAGAGCCGATTCTCCGAGATCACCCCTGAGGGTGTTGCCCTGGACCTTCTGTCACCACCGGAAGGCCTTGAGATTCCACCTTCAACTCAGTGCACCGTCATCTACAACTCGGGCATGCGCACCACCTTCTTTGTGAGTCGGAGTGTAAGATTCGCCTCTTCGGCAGAACCCCTGCCTCAACTCATACTTGCTTTACCGGACCGTGAACGCCTCGCCGAGTCCCGACGAACCTTTCGGATTCCGATTCAGGACGGAAGCAATCTCAATGTGACGGTTCGGCTTGGGGATCAGACCTGGACACCACGCCCGATAGATTTCAGCCTCGGAGGGATACTTGTCGAGTTTGAGGATCAGGCCCCGCCTTTTGCTGTGGAAGATGAACTGGAGGTCATACTCGAATTTGGCGTACACCGCGCATCCCTTGAAGGATTTGCGGGGCGCGCTGATGGCAGAGGCTGTGTGATTTACTTTGCGGAGGCCCTCCGGGAATTGCGGAAAGGGCCGATGATCGTCCCCACCGTGTTGAAGCGGATCTTCTCAGGTCTCGAATCTGAAAACTGGGACCAGTAGGGAACTTTCAACCAACGCGCGGGGCCGTATAGGGTCTGTAGCTCAAATCGCAACACGCCCGCGTAGCGTCAATATTCACATTTCGGCAAGTTGCCTTCTCACTTGAAGGTGGTTCAGGTTCAGTGCTAGAGCAGCTTCAAATTCCTTTTTCGCCTCAACTTTCCGGCCTTTACCGAGAAATCCCAAACCCAACAGAAAATGCGCCTCAGCAAGACGGGCTCCCTCAGATTCTCGTTCTCCAAACTTGGCAAAGAACCGGTCCCCTTCCCCAGCTTCGAGACTCTCCTCTGCCGATCGAATCATCTCGTTGAGAATCTGAGTCGCCTTCTCCTCATTTCCCAGCTGCCGAAACGCGAGCGCCTGATAATAGGCAAGAGGTGATTTCGGGGAACTGCCACTAGCGGTCGCCATCTCAAGATGCCCTTCTGCTTCAGCGGCCAATTCCAGAGCCTTTTCGGCTAGAGCTACGTAATAGTACACTTCCGGAGCGCGCCCGCCGTCTCGGGGCCGGCCTACTTCGAGGTTGAGCGGATAATCCAGGGCTCGTTCGAAATCCTGAAGCGCTTTCGAGTAGTCACCATCTCTCATCCGCTGTTCCCCTTGAGCAAGGTAGGCATCGACAAAAATGTCGTGGATTCGCCCTCCACCTTCCCACACGTGAAAGTGCCTGCTCTCCAGGAGATTCGTCGCCTTTGCATAGTCCCCCACCTGAACATAAAGAGAGGCTTCTCGCATTAACAGATTGTAGTCCT
>JAUWTT010000312.1 GCA_030614585.1 Acidobacteriota bacterium | reverse complement strand
CGACCGATTCTGTGGCCATCGATGCCCAGGGCAGCCCACTTAGAGATGCCGAAGGGCACTTGGTTCTCCGCCCGTCCGGGCACGGTGCCCTGCTCGACAATCTCAACTCTCTTGGAGGAGATATTGTTTTCTTGAAGACCAGTGACAATATTCTTCCGGAGCGGTTCAACGACACGATCTCCCTCTACAAGAAGGCACTGGGAGGACTGTTGATTCGATTGCAGAAAGAGGTATACGGATATCTTGAACGCTTGTCCACCGGAGACTGCGATCTGAGACTGGTGCGGTCAGTCGAAGAGTTCCTGGGAGTGATGTTCTTCTTTCAAGAGCCGACACAGGACGGTTCTCAGAAAGAGAGGGCAGAAGCGCTTCGCCATTACCTGCATCGTCCCTTGCGCGTTTGTGGTGTCGTCAAGCACGAAGGAGAGCCAGGTGGAGCACCGTTCTGGGTATCTGATTCACAGGGGAGGGCCAGCCTCCAGATCGTCGAGTCGGCCCAGGTCAACCTGGACCAACTTGATCAGCGCCAAATCTGGGAGGCATCAGGGTATTTTAACCCCGTCGATATTGTGTGTGGCCTTCGGGATTTTCGTGGAGGTCAATTTGACCTCTTTCAATACCGGGATGCGTCCGCAGGCTTTGCTACAACAAAACACCATGAAGGCAAGCAGATCAGAGCTTTGGAACTGCCAGGTCTCTGGAACGGATCGATGGCGTTCTGGAACACCGTTTTCGTTGAAGTGCCGAAAAGCACCTTTCATGCTGTCAAAACGGTTATGGACTTGCTGGATGATGCACATAGAACCCGGGGAAAGGTGTCTTGAGTCTTGAGTCTTGGGGGGGTTTAACCACCAAGGCACCAAGGACACCAAGAGTTCTTAGTGTTTTAGTGGTTCAATTAATTCGAGCTTATTCTGAAAGAGAGATTTCGCGGGTTCTGTCGAGGATCCAGAGCACACCATCCAGGAACTGCTCGCCTTCGAAATCAGGGTTTACGCGGGAGGCTCTTCTCTCCTCTTCAAGTTGGTCAGGATCCTCAGGTACCAAAACCGTTCTGCACCCCATCCGGTGACCGGCCTCGATGTCCGTCATCCGATCCCCCATGAAGAAGGAACGAGTCGGGTCAATGTCATGTTCGAAAATTGCTTTCTCCAGGAGAGCGGTCCCAGGCTTGCGGCAGGCGCACTGCTCTTCAGGATGATGCGGACAGTAATAAATCGCGTCAATCTCAGCTCCCTCAGCTCTCAATTCACTTTTCATTCGGCGGTGAATGGAGCTGAGCGTCTCCCGCGTCAGCAGGCCTCTGGCAATTCCCGACTGGTTAGTGACCAGAACCACAAGAAAGGCGGCTTCGTTGAGCAAGCGAATTCCTTCAGCGACCGTAGGAAACATCCGGAATTCTTCGGGATCACTCAAGTAATGAACGTCCCGGTTGATCGTCCCGTCCCTGTCCAAAAAGACCGCTTTGCGACCCATTTACGCTCAAGTCCCCCCAACTACACCTTTTCACAGTCCTCGGCGTTAATTTCACAGGAGACCGACTGCTGGATCAAATCCACTGAAATCACGAATCTAAAGTTGCTCTTCTTTTCGATCAGAATCCCCCGCAATCCCTTCAACGAGCCCCGGATGATTCTGACGGTATTCCCCTCTTGCAGATAGGGGTAGGGATCGACCGGCATCTCGGAGAAAACAAAGTGTTTCAGGGACTGAATCTGCTCATCGGGCACGGGCTCTGGGCCATTGTTAGAGCCCACAATCCGAACAACGGAAGGGACCTTCACAATATCGAGACGTTGCACCGGCATACAGACATGGACAAAAATATAGCCAGGGAAGAGGGGGAACTGGACCAGTTTTCTACGGTCCTTCCACTGTGAGAGGGCCTCACGCAGGGGAAGAAAGCATTCAATATCTTTCTGCCAAAGAAGCTCTCCTACTGTTTTCTCGTGACGCGACTTTGTATAGACAGCGTACCAACTCAAGTCAGACTCGACCATATGACGGAATCTTACCATCCGGGAGTGAATAGCTTATTCCCTTTGCGTCCTTTGCGTGAGACACCTTTGCGCTCTTTGCGGCTTGGCGTGAGACGAATCTATTTCACGCAAAGAACGCAAAGTTCGCTAAGGGTTTAGGGGCGAGAACGGACCGCTTGACTTACCGAGTTCCCTTCAGAACTACTCTCAGCCGGCTGTCAACAATACGGATATCCTCAATCTCGGCAGGCAGGCGAAACTTCTCCCGGTTCTCAGCGGAATTGAAGAGTTGATCCACAACCTTCCCAAGGGTAATGCCTGGAATTGGCAGCGAACCCATCTTCCCAGCGGTTGGCTGCAGCCGAAGATAGCCATTTTCTACTTTCAGACGCCCCTCCAATTGGAATGACATCTGCTTTCCGTAAAGGGAGAACGAAACATAAGTTTTCACGCGGTCCCCGAGGAGAATGACCCTCACATCACTGATGGAAGATTGTACCTCTTCCAACCCGGGTTCTCCCGGCGGTTCAACAGGCCGTTCGGCTTGCGGTACGGCTGAATCCGGCACCTTTTCGGTCGCTACACTCCTTTTTCGAGAAGACGGTAGATCGAGGTTGGTTTGAAGCCAGGCATTCAGTTCTGATTCGCTGAGCTCCAGGGTGCCTCCCCTTCCCGACTGAAGAGCAGCACCGAAGTCTCGCATTTTGGTTGAGGCTCGGACGACCGATCCAGCGTCAACCTGTACCTCCGGTGGCGAAGCCGGCCAGAGTATTAGCCCCAGCACAAGGACAGTGAAAGAAAGTGATACCCAGCGAAAAACGCGGAAGTAATAACGCCACCCTTTCGCCGATCCGCTGTCAGCTGAGACTGTGCCGCCGGAATTCGTATCCTGCGCAGAAGGATGAGGTCGGTACTTGGAGAAGATGAGTCCACAGCTTCGGCACTCTTCCCCTCCCGATTGTTCGAAACCACATTTAGGACAAGTCATTTTACCCAATTGGCAGATTCCTCCAGATAAAGTCATTTACACCTTCGGGGTGACACAGGCTGGGGGCCAGGGTTTAACCACCAAGGCACCAGGGACACCAAGGAACACCAAGAAGAAAGGGCCGTTTCCCCTTGGTGCTCTTGGTGCCTTGGTGGTCTGAGTTATCCGGCTTGACCCAATTTCCTTAACGGTCTTGCTGCCCTCTTAGGATTTCAACTTCCCTCGAAGTGAGTTTTCGACTGGTCCCGGGCCGCAGTCCCTCGAGACTAACCGGGCCGATGCTGACCCGGCGCAGCCGCATCACCCGGTGCCCGATTTCCTCGAACATCCGTCGGATCTGACGATTCTTACCCTGTTTCAGAACGATTTCAAACCAGGTATTCTCCCGCTTCTTCAGCAGTTTGATCTGACAGGGCACCAGCCGCGTCCCATCTATGAGCCGAAAGCCCTGCCGCAGTCGCTGGATCTTCTCACGAGAAGGTTTCCTTGTGACCTTCACCCGATAAACCTTGGCTACCCTGCCGCTCTCCGTGACATTCTTTGCCAGCCTCCCGTCATTCGTCAGAATCACCAGGCCCTCACTGTCGAAATCGAGACGCCCGGCGGGATAAACACGTTTAGTGGTCTTTACGAGATCCGTCACCTTGGGTCGGCTTGAGCCATCCGAAGCTGTACTCAAAACACCCTGGGGTTTATAGACCGCGTAATATACGAAAGCTTCCTGGCGAAGAAGTCTGCCGTCAACCTTTACGTGATCGTTTTCCGGGTCGACTTTCGTGCCCAATTGGACGATCACACTTCCATTCACGCTGACGCGTCCCTGGAGAATCATCTCCTCGGCTTTTCTCCGGGACGCCAGCCCCGCTCTGGCAATTACTTTCTGAAGTCGTTCCTGCATGGCATTAAGAGTCCTATTCCTGTCACAGGCAAGCCTAGCCGATCGGCCGGGATATGTTCAAATGGTTTGGAGCTTGGGGCTGGGGGGATTGGAGCCTTGGAGTGTTGGGTGATTGGAGTGTTGGGTCGCGAATGGTCTCGGGTCTTGGGTCTTGGGGAACGACGAACAGCAAGGGAATTGAAAACCCAACCATATCTTTCCGTCCTTGCGCTCTTGGCGTTCTTGGCGTGAGGCACCTTGATTTCACACATAGCTCTGCCTCACCCGAGACGTAGTTTGAACAAGTCAGAGTCAATAAAGTAGAATTCGCTTTTTACTAAAAGGAAACCTTTCTCGCGAAGCTGCGTCCTGTTTTCTGAGGGTCTTTTTGTTTGGGGGCTGAATCGGCTTCACGAGCTTACTGCTCTTGTGATTCAGGCTTGGGCCACCCGCGAAAATCCTTAAAGAGACACAATCATCAATCATTTTGAACAAGACATCCAGGATTTTCATCTTTGTTACTAAGCTGGAAATTAGGTTTTCTTAACATATTGGAGTTGGGGCGGAAGCAGCCCGCGCGTTGATCGGGCATCTGCATTTCGAATGAACATATCGACTCTTCTCGTTTCCGCTGAGACCGAGTCGACTATTTGAGGAGTTAAAGGGAATGTTTCGAAGAATTTCAGTTATAGCAATCTTGCTGTTTTTCGTCTTCAGTCTGCAGGGATTAGCTCAGGATAAGAAAATCGAGGTAGCCCCGTACATCGGCTACACCTTCAGTGAGGGTGTTGACGTGGACGTTGCTGTGTCACCCGGAGATGAAGTTTATCTCGTCAACCGAATAAGCCCGACTAGCGGCTTTACCTGGGGTTTCACCGTCGACTACCTGGTGGGTGAGAACTTCGCTGTCGGATTTCTCTATTCCGATCAGAGCAGCACTCTCGAAGCCAGGGTGCAGGGTGGCGAGAAACTTAGCGTTGTTGACCAGAATCTGCGCAACTACCACGGTATTTTTACCTACAACCTGGGAGACGAAGACTCTCCAATGCGACCCTTCTTCTTTGGAGGCCTGGGTGCCACTCAGTATGCTACCAAGGAAACGAATGGACTCACTGTTGACGGAGGTACTAAGTTTTCGACCACGTGGGGTGGCGGCGTGAAGTTCTACTTTCATGAGAACGTTGGCGTCAAAGCTATGGCCCGCTGGACCCCGACTTATATCAAATCCGACGCAGGTGGATGGTGGTGTGGATGGTACGGTTGTTGGGTCTTGAGTAACCCCAACTATTCCAATCAGTTTGAGATGAGTGCCGGAGTCGTCTTCCGATTCTAAGCTCGTAAGAAAACCACTAAGGCACCAAGGACACCAAGAATACCTATTTTTTTCCCTTGGTGCTCTTGGTGCCTTGGTGGTTATCTTATTGAATAGAGTTCTTCGAATTCTTCGAGCGAAGGCAATTCGGAGAGGTCATTCAATCCAAAACGAACCAGGAATTCCTGTGTCGTTCCGTACATGATCGGTCGCCCTACGACATTCTTCCGGCCCCGCATTTCTATCAGCTTCTTTTCCAAGAGTGTACGGATCGTCGAGGTCCCCTTGACGCCGCGAATCTCCAGGATTTCGGGGAGCGTCACGGGCTGCTTATAGGCGATAACCGACAGCGTTTCGAGCGAGGCCTGGGAGAGTTT
>JAUWTT010000294.1 GCA_030614585.1 Acidobacteriota bacterium | reverse complement strand
TTTGCGATTTGCGATTTTCATCCGGTATCAGGCATCCGGTATCTGGTAACCGGCATCCGTCATTCTTTGTCGAGAAGTTAATCGCGAACTTTGTCTAAAGCTCGGGTGGACAAATCGACAAGGTTCACGACAAAGCTTGCGACGAAGGGAACCAGTCCGGAACTTGCGATTTTCGATTTGCGATTTTCATCCGGCATCTGGTATCCGGCATCCTCCCCACAATTGCCTCATACTAGATTACGATTTCGGCTGGAAGTGCTAGTATGTGAAGGAGTTGCAATTCTATTGAAGGAATTCTTAAAGAAAGGTAGTTAAAGTTGGACAAAACCAAGCTCTCCCTGGTCTATGGGGTCGGCAAGATCTCCGCGGAAAGACTGCAGGCCTCTGGAGTTAAGACGATTCCCGGCCTTGCCGAGCTATCCGTTGAGAAAATTGCCGAATACACTGGGTTTCCTCCGGTTCGAGCGGCCTTGGTAAGGGCGGCGGCGGCGGATCTGCTTGAAGCCGCTGAAGCGGGCGCCCAGACCGAGGCCCCGACACCATCAGGCGTCGAACCAGAAAAGACCAAAAAGGCGAAGAAGAAAAAGCCCGGCAAGAAGGAAAAAAAGAAGAAAGCCGGCAAGAAGAGTAAGAAGAAGCGGGACGATAAAAAGGACAAAAAGAAAAACAAAAAGAGTAAGAAAAAGAAAAGCAAGAAGAAGAAAGAGAAAGGCTGCGATGTCGAAGCAGCTTTAGCTCGAATGAGAGATCAGATAAGGGTCTTCCACTTGGATTCAGCTGAGTGGGGAAGATCAATAGGGCTTCTGACGGATGAGTATATGATACGGGAAGAAGCTCTCTTGCCGGGAATCTGCACATACTACGACACCTTCGACTGGAGGCTTTTTCGCAAACGATTGGTGCTCCAGAAGGTGAAGTGCCAGGACAAGACCGGACTGCAGTTCCACTCGTTTGATGGCCAAGTCGTCTCAGAGACCCCGCTTTCAGTTGAACCAGGGTTTGTTTGGGACCTGCCGGAAGGTGCCCTGCGGGAGAAGCTGGCTCCAGTCATTGAAATGCGCCGCCTGCTCCCCCTCGCCGAAGTGAGTTTCCATGGGGTTCGGTTCAATGTCCTGAATGCGGACGAGAAGACAGTTGTACGTTTGTTGATGCGGCGGCGAAAAGCATCACGACCGTGGCAGAGCAAGGCGGAGGATGAGCTTCCTGTGAGCCTCGAAATTGTCCCGATTAGAGGTTACGAGAAGGAATACTCGCGGATTATTGGTTTCGTCGAGTCTCATCTCCCGGTTGAGGAAGTATCCGCAAGCGAAGTTGTGACAGCTCTGGAGTTGGTGGGGCATTCGCCATGTGACTATTCGTCCAAGCTGAAGCTGCATCTTGAGCCCGGGATGGCCGCTTACGAAGCAGCAAGAGAGATCTTTCGAAAACTTCTGGATGCGTTGCTCGTCAATGAAAAAGGAACTCGGTTGGACCTCGATTCCGAGTTTCTACACGATTTCAGGGTTGCAGTCAGAAGAACTCGAGCTGCGCTGGCCCAGCTCAAAGGTGTCATCTCTCCTGAGATCCGCAATCGGTTTAGGCCCGAGTTCTCCTGGCTGGGAAGCCTGACCGGGCCGAGTCGCGACCTGGATGTCTATTTGCTCAAAATGCCCGAGTATCGAAATAGCGTTCCACAATCCGCGCGGGACCACCTGGAGCCTCTGACAGACTTCTTGATCGCGGAGAAGGCGGCTGAGCGGAAGAGGCTAATAGCGGCCTTGGACTCAGAAAGATATCGCAAGCTGATGACCGACTGGCGAGCGGTACTTGATGATGAATCCGGTGCCGCTTCAGATGCATCAGCGGCCGGCACCCCGATCAAAGAAGCTTCCTCGAAACGAATCTGGAAGATCTATCGGCGAGTACTGAAGATGGGAACGCGTGAAGGCGGATCTGTTGAGGTGGAGGTGCTTCACCGGTTGCGGATTGAATGCAAGAAGCTTAGGTATATGATGGAGTTCTTTCGTACGCTATACGAGCCGAAAGAAATCAAAGGCCTTGTGAAGATTCTGCGCCGCCTTCAGGATAATCTCGGGGACTTCAACGACTGTGAAGTTCAGCAAGTGAAGTTGAGGGAGTTTGCTGGAGCTATGATGGATCGAGGAGGCTATCCCCCCGAGACATTTATGGCCCTGGGCTGTCTGGTCGAACGTCTCGAAAAGTGTCAGACAGTTGAGTTTGGGCGTTTTGAGGAGCGCTTCGGCGACTTTTCCCGACCCGAGAACCAGGAGCGGTTTCGCTCACTATTCTCTTCCAAAAGACAACAGGCTAAGCAGTATTGAGCGTATTCTCTGTTTACAACATTAAGGGTGGCGTAGGTAAGACTGCAGCCGCAGTGAATCTGGCCTATCTCTCCTCACTCGATGGATCTCGGACGCTTCTCTGGGATTTGGATCCGCAGTCTTCGGCCACCTTCTACTTGCGGGTGAAACCAAAGATAAAGGGTGGCAGTAGAGGACTGATTAACGACCGCAGAAGTATCGGGTTTTCAATAAAGGGCACTGACTTCGAGAACTTTGACCTGTTGCCAGGAGCCTTCTCTTATCGAAAACTCGACCGACTCCTTTGGGACTCAGGTAATCCCGTGAAGGGCATGTCACGCCTACTGAAACAATTGGCTGGAGAGTACGATCAAATCTTTCTGGACTGCTCCCCTGGAATGACAGTGTTGGCTGAGGCTCTCTTCAGAGTCTCGGATACAGTTCTGGTTCCGACGATTCCAACAACCCTTTCAATGAGAACCCTCGAACAACTGCGGAAGTACTATCGGAGAAGATCGCTGGACCGTTCCAGTGTCCTGGGGTTCTTTAGCATGGTTGACCGTCGAAAGAAACTCCACCGGTCTCTGTGTGACTCGAATACGAAGAAACCGTTCAGATTCTTGAAGGCCTGTATACCGTTCTCGAGTATCGTAGAACAGATGGGGTTGCATCGAAACCCGGTCTGCTTTTTTGCAGCTTCGAGCAAACCATCCCGTGCTTTCAAGGACCTCTGGGGGGAAATCCGTGGAATCGGTGATCAGTAATCGGTAATCGGTAATCGGCCTGTCCTCCATAGCTTCAGCGAAGGAGGATAATCAGTGATCGGTAATCGGGGGAAAAACCACCAAGGCACCAAGAACACGAAGGAAATGGTGGTCTATTCGCTTGACACCCCACTGCCAAATACGAAGAGAATCCTTACAAGACCCAAGACCAAGACCCAAGACCCGCTTGTTGCTCCGAACCGACAACGTTTTCCTTGGTGATCTTGGTGTCTTAGTGGTTAAACCCAGTCCGCTTGCTCTGCCCGACCAGGGAGAAGATGCGCCCAGGCCGGAAGTCGGACGTTGAACACGCGGTGCGTACTGATTGGATTCGAAATGGACGGTGCGATAATATTGGACACTAACAACTTTTTAAGCTTTTGAGCCAGCGTCCCCCTCGTCAGTAACTTCCAGGCGGGGGTCTTTTGTGCTTTGAATAGAGAAATACTTTAGCTCACGCAGAGACTTGTAACAGCACCATCACATTCAACCCTGGCGAGAAGCACTCAGATGCGGATTCTACAGCCCGTTGGCTTTAAGACAGAGAAAGCAGGAATGAATTGAAGAAATCGGATGTGTTTCCCGTTTGGGGGCGAATCCTTCAAGGCAGGAAGCCTTTCCTGTCGATAGAGATCACGGATCAGTGCCCGTTGAACTGTCCTGGCTGCTATGCCTTCGCGCCGGGACATCGGGGACCAGAGGAAGAACAGATACCGTTAGCGAACTTCAAGGGCGACGATCTTATCGAGAGAGTGTTGGATCTCGTTCATTACCACCGCCCCATGCACGTTGCTATCGTGGGGGGCGAGCCGTTGGTCCGCTATCGGGAATTGAGTGTCCTCCTGCCTCAACTTGAAGCTATGGGCATCGAGGTGCAGATCGTGACTAGTGCTGTCCGTCCGATTCCAGTCGAGTGGGCCAAGCTCAAGAACGTTCAACTGTGTGTGTCAGTGGACGGTTTAGCGGAAGAGCATGATCTCAGGCGTGCGCCCGCCACGTACGACCGAATTCTCAAGCATATTGCCGGACACAAGATCACAGTTCACTGCACCATAACCGAAAACATCAGCGTTCGTTCCGACTACCTTGACCGGTTTTCTCGCTTCTGGTCGGATCGACCGGAAGTATCAAGGATTTGGTTCAGCCTGTATACACCCCAGGAGGGTGAAGAATCCGAGCAGCGACTCACGCCGGAGACTCGCCTTGCTGCGATTGAGAAACTCAACTCCTTAAAAGAGGAGTTCCCGAAGATTCACATGCCTCCCAAAGCGATCGAACAGTACCTCGACCCTCCAGAATCGCCCGAAAAATGCATTTTTGCCCAGGTGGCCGTGAATTACTCCCCGGATCTACGCACTCTGATCACCCCCTGCCAATTGGGCGGACGCCCGGTCTGTAGCGAGTGTGGGTGTTTTGGAGCTGTTGGCTTCGGGTCAGTAGGAAAGCTCAAGATTGCCGGCATCCCGGTGGGTGACATCTTCTTCACTTCGTTGAAGATTGGTAAGCGCCTGGGACGAAATGGCGCTGGACCACCGGCTCGTCCGGCGGAGCAATTGATAAGTACGACTCCGAGTGCAGCAGCTTCGGAAATTGATGAATCGCCTCAGTGAAGGGGAATTTACCACCAAGACACCAGGCACACCAAGAAACACAAAGCCTCAAGACCCCAGACCCCGAAGGGGCGTGAGACCTGGGGCTTGAGGCTTGGTATCTTCGTTCGTGCTTGTGCTTGTGCTTGTGCTCGTGCTCGTGCTCGTGCTCGTTGGGTTCTTTCTTCGCGCTATTGGGTGAAAAGAGGATGACCCTCTAAGTCGTCGGGAGAGTTCCAGGGCTGAATCTTGTCCGAGTTTTGATCAGAGAGTGAATGATTCGTCTCCAGCAGGGCGACAGAATTGGCGGTTTTCAAGCCCCAAGCCCCAAGCCCATTTTCACCCACTCCCATGCTAAACTGATGGGTAGATGGGCCGCTTAAGGATGCGTAGAACATTGGTTGTCGCGTTGGTCTTCCTGTTTGCCTCCTTTGGAGCTGTGAAGGCTCACGAGATCTTCTACCCAGCATCCTTGACCAACGCAAGTGCCGATCATAACCACTCCGAGATGGGTGGCCGAACCTTCTGTCCTCATGTTTTACAGCTCCTGGACCACCACTGCGTTCACTCAACGGCGACCACGGCAGCGTTGGCATTGGAGTTCGGTGGGTACCATGAGAGGAACTGTGGAAAAGCTGCTGTTCTATCGACGAGTAGCGAGCATCCCAGTTTTGACCACTACGCCTCGCGAGGGCCACCGTTACCTGCCTGATGTTGTTGCGCTCCCCCTGCTGCCCTGCGCTCCTCAAGCAGTACGTCCATGAGTTCCCTGATCCAGCTTCGCTGAAGAGAACGACATGACGTGCACTGCTCAACCATTCAGTTCTGCCTGAGCGAGTCAGCGGTAGATTCCCCTCAGAAACCTAATACTCTGGAGGCCAAGAATGCGGCCGAAAAGTCAGGTTCTGGTCATAACAGTTATCGTTCTGTTGGCCCTTGTTGCCCAGGGGCAGGGCCAATCGACAGGAACCATCACAGGCGTAGTGAGAGGGTCCAACGGAGCGCCGGCT
>JAUWTT010000194.1 GCA_030614585.1 Acidobacteriota bacterium | reverse complement strand
GACATGGCCGATCCAGGCGTCCCTGAACGCTTGACTACGAACACGCAGAAAGGTCTTTGAACCCTCGTTCGCCGACATCAACAAGGATGGTATACTTTCGGCTTCGATGCCTGTGTCCAGCTGGGTCAGGCCCCGATTGAGGCAGGCGATGTAAAACGCGTACCCGTTGAGCTTCAATCCGACACAGCGGGAACGCTTTCACCCTGGTGAATCCGTGAGCGCAAACATTTTCTCGCGGCATTCCGAAGGGTCGCTTCCGAATGTAAGAGAGCTTAACAAGGACTTCAAGAGTACGGTCCGGTACTCACAAACAAAAACCAGAGGAGTAGCTCAATGATTGTTACAACCAAGGAACTCTTTAAACATGCGTACGGGAAGTATGCAGTAGGGGCCTATAACATCAACAACCTGGAACAGACGATGGGGTTGTTTCGGGGCAATATCGACAGTAAAGCCCCGTTTATTCTCCAGATCTCGAAGGGTGCTCGATCCTATGCCAACAAGCGGATGCTTGAGGCCATGATCAGAACGGCTGATGAGATCTTCCCCGAGTCGATTTTCGCGGTGCACCTCGATCATGGCGATGAGGAGACCTGCCACGAATGCATCGAAAGCGGTTTCTACAGCTCTGTGATGATTGATGCCAGTCACGAACCGTTTGAGGGGAATGTGGCGGCCACGAAGAGAGTTGTGGATGCGGCCCACGCAAAGGGAATCGTGGTGGAAGCCGAACTGGGAATGTTAGGGGGTGTTGAAGAGCATGTATCGGTTGCCGAGGCTGATGCGAAACTGACAGATCCTGACGAGGCGAAGGAGTTTGCCCGGTTAACGAATGTTGACAGCCTTGCCTGCGCTATTGGAACCAGCCACGGAGCCTTCAAGTTCAGCGGCGGGCAGTCGATCCATTTTAATGTCCTCGAAGAAATCCAAAAGAGGTTGCCGGGGCTGCCGCTTGTGATGCATGGATCCAGTTCTGTGCCGCAGGAAGAGGTAGCGAAGATCAATGCCGCGGGCGGAGATCTCAAGGGCGCACGCGGGGTGGATGAGAACCAATTTGCCCGGGCTGCGAAACTCGGCGTGACCAAGGTCAATATCGATACCGATGGCAGGCTCGTTTGGTGTCGGGTCCATCGTGAGATGTTCAGGGACGAGCCTGAGGTTTTTGATCTGAGAAAGCCGGGAACCATCTTCATGGCGGAGTATGCCAAATTCATCGCCCACAAGAACGAGAAGTTGGGAAGCGCCGGCAAGCTGGAGGAAGTTCGAGCAATTCTTTAGCCCGGAAGATTCAAACCACCAAGACACCAAGGGCACAAAGGAGAAAAGGTGTCTGTAGATTGGATGATTCTCCAGGCAGTGCGACTAGCCACGGGGGTGGCTAGTCGAGCACTCTGATCTTGATGTTCCTGAACCACACAGGGGCTCCGTGGTCCTGCAGGACGATGTAGCCCGTCTTGTTCAGGCCGTAATCAGGCCATTCGCTGAACTTGGTCTCGGCCACCAGTTTCTTCCACTCGTCTGTCCAGAGCTCGTAGTCTACGAGCTTCTCACCGTTGATCCAGTGTTCCACATGAGCACCGTTCACTACGAGAGTCGAAGTGTTCCATTCGCCGGCCGGTTTCACGACGTCTTTGGTTGGTGGGTGCAGGGCATAATTAGCCCCCGCAAGCTGCCCACCTTCAAGAGGCTCAGGAAAACCAGGGGCATCGATGATCTGGAATTCGGGTCCGGTATGGAACTCCTGATCATGGTTCTCAGTGACTCTGTAGAGAATTCCGCTGTTTCCGCCCGGCGAGATCTTCCATTCAAGTTTCAGCACGAAGTTAGCGAACTGCTCGGCTGTCATCAGGTCTCCATAACCTTCACCTCCGTGCTCACCACCAAAGTAGAGGGCACCATCCTGGACAACCCACCCCGGAGGAACCTCATCGAGTTTAAATCCTCGCCACCCTTCGGTAGTCTGGCCATCAAAAAGGAGTCTCCAGCCTTCTGAGGTCTCTGTGTCCGTCAGGGCATTGACGACCGGCTCCACCGGTTCAGCAGGTTCTTCCGATTTCACCGTCTCAGCCGGCTGTTCCCCAGCACAACCAGGCACGATCCCCAGCACTGTCAGTAGAATCAATGTGACTCCTATCTTCGAAAAATTGGCGCTCATTTAAACCTCCTGGTCAGTTCTGCATCTTTACCAATGACTATCTTGTAGGAATTGAGAGTGGAAAACAATTGGGGAGGCCAGGAAGTGTTGCGAAATGGCCATGTGAGCAGTGGCCTCGGATGAAAGGTTCGATCCGCTTCGTAACAGCCGGATCTATCATTTGGGTTCTTGTATTGGGATTCACGAATTTGTGTCTCCCACCGGTGTTATATAAAGAAAGATTGGGGTGAAACGAGCCCGGAGTCGTCTTGGGTTATCGTGAGCTTGCTCGTAAAACTGCCGAAGGTCACTCGCGAATTCCTCGGTGGTTTTGGATTCTCAATCATGGGTTACGAAGGAGGAAATCGAATGCGTTCAACAATCGTAATTGGGGCCTTAGTTGGGCTGGTTCTGGTCTGTGTTTCGACACCCCTGACGGCTCAGGCTGTCTACCGTTTCAATCTAGATGGATCTCAGGAAGTTCCAGAAGTCGCTACCCTGGCCAGTGGTAGATGTGTGGGTGCTCTCAGTGATACCTTCGATGAACTTGAGGTGATCTGCTCACATGACGTGGCAAACCCTGTTGCGGCTCATATCCATAATGGTGCCCGGGGGACAAATGGCTCCCCCGTAATGAGTTTCGATAGCGCTGTCAGCCCAATGTCTGGTGCTTGGAGTCTGAGCGCGCCGGATTTCGCGGCTCTTGTAGACGGAAATCTCTACGTGAACATCCATTCCCCCGATTATCCCGGGGGTGAGATCCGGGGACAAATCGATGCATTGTCTCTAGCAGGTGTCGTGTTCAGTCTGAATGGGTCTGAAGTGGTCCCCCCCATAGAAACTGGGGCGTCTGGAAACTGCATCGGCGCTCTTGACCCCTTAGACCTGAGCTTTGCCGTCGGGTGTGTACAGGATGTTATGGACGTAACAGGTGCTGCGATCCATCATGCTCCGGCCGGGCAAGACGGACCAGCGATCTTCGCGTTTGATGCCGCAACCACCTTCATGGATACGGTCAACTTCCTTTTCTCCGGGGATACCACGGGCAATGGGAGCGTGGAGTATGACTGGAACACCTTCCTGAGACTGCTCCGCAATAACGAACTCTATGTCGAGGTCTCCTCAACTGCGAATCCGGAAGGTGAGATTCGTGGACAGATCCCCAGCCCGGGATATCTGAGCTATCTCCCTCAATTCATCAACGGCAGTGGTTTCACTACCGAGCTTGTGATAACCAATAGTTCTAAGACTGAGACCGCCAGCGGCTACGCTTTCTTCTCACTGATGAATGGAGATCTCTGGCCCGTTGGCATTGAAGGTGATCCCGGGGATCCGTTTTTTATGTACAGCATCATGGTTCCACCTCAGAGTTCGGTAACTATTGCCACTGACGGACTGGGTGTGATTGACGAATCCGACCCTGAGAACCCTGAGGGGCTTGGTTCCGCTGCGGTACGTTCGGATATTCCGGTAAGTGCCATGACCAGATTCGTAAACCCGGACGGTACCAGCCTTGCTGCTGCGGTGGAGAGCGACGTTTTTGTGAGCGCAATAGGGCCGGTTGTAGTCAATGATTCCCAGAACACGGCAGTTGCTATTCTGAACGTTACCACTCGTCCAATTGATGTCACGCTCAAACTCACCAATTCGGGAGATATCACCGTCGAGAAGACGATGTCACTGGAACCCTACGCAAGGGTCGCAAGATACATCGACGAAATCTTTGAAGGCATCAATTTTTCCGACTTTGCTGGTTCGCTAATCATTACCGGTGAAGATGGAGTGTTCGCGGCGATCGCGTTGGAGCAACTTGGCGCCAACAAGTCGCTGTTTACGTCGCTGCCGCTGGCGAGGACCCTTCCGTAAGACTGACTAAGGGTTGGCGGCTTCCCTGGAGAAGGTGCCAACCCTTGACTCTTGGTGTGCTTGGAGTCTTTGTGGTGAGTTCCTGAATTGTACCGGTCACGGCACCATTGATATGGCGAATTGGACCTGTTGTGGGAGAACCTGGAGATTCCTCTCCAGACCAAGCCGGCGCGTGTGGTCCAGGTACCAATCGACATCAAACGTGGAAGCCGCGTTATAAAGAGTGAGTTTCTTTTGTAGTAGCAAGAGAGCCGCAGTCCTTAGATCGCCTGATTTCCGGATACTTCCTACCGGCAATGCTGAGAGCAAATCCCCGTCATATCCGGGGTCGATTCCATTCAGATCGATCACTACGTTGTCTGCATCGCCAAAGATCACGGCTGCGAAGGCAGTGAGAATACCCGATCGACCAAGCCCAATGACCGTCAGAGGAAGGTCCGGAAAAGCATCTTCGATGCTCGTCAACGTCGTAACGATGTCCTGAATGGCATTCAATCGGTTATCGCGGTTATAGGAGTCCGACCAACTGAATGAATCGTAAGTTTCAGCGGAAATTGAGTGCTGCCCTGACACATAGCCTTGGGGGCGGTAAATCACAAGGCCCCGCTCCACAAGCGTTTTGATCCACTCCTGCGGAAGGTTCCCGTGCTGGTCCACGAGTGGGCCCTCGTCCTCACTGAGAGTGATCAACACAACACCGTTTTTTCTGCTGCCAGACCTAACCGATTCGAGGTCGAACCAGTCCCCTCGCGATTTGCTCCCTACTTTCTCAACCTGGTAGACCAGTCCCCCGCGCTCTTCCTCAATTTGTCTGGAGTAATCTAGTTCGTCTGGATTCGGCCGTTCCACAGAGAGGAGGAGGCGCAGTTCTTCCTTCATCATTTCGGAGAAACTGGCGAGTTCACTGCTATCAGAAGGTAACCTGCGTTTCAGGGTATCTTCAGACTCTTCAATCCAGTTATTGATTACCTGTCTGCCAGTGAGGGCGTTTTCAGGCAGGATCCTTTCCGGAAATACCCGAAGGTCTCCAAGTTTCGCGACTTCTTTAGACACAGTTACCGGATCTGTAATCAGTCGTCCGGGGGCTTCCAGGTGCCGGTGAAACCAGGCGTAGACTGCTTTTCGCGTTTCCGCGTTGTAATTGTGGCCGGCATTGACATGAACGTTGGCAAGATTTGATTCCGCGCCGTAGAACTCGTAATAACTTCGAATCATCGGGAGTTCCCGCTCAGGTGTGCTGTGTGTCCAGGGATCTTCGGTTGCCGACCCCAGGATGAGAGGTTTGGGAGCGAATGTTGCCGCTAACTCCACCGTTGACGTATCAATCCAAAGACCTGGGATGTTTTCACAGCGACAGCCGGGATGTTTCTCGGTCCCGATGATGTTTACCGGAGCTGCAACCTTTACTCGATCGTCAGCTGCAAGCAGGAGAAGGGTTTGAGTCGCGCCTCCCGAGGCTCCGGTGACTCCGATCCGCTCAGCGTCCACATAGGAAAGCGATGTGAGGAAATCGAGGGCCCTGATTCCATTCCACAAGTGAAGGCCACCCAGGCTCAGGCCATATAAACGAGCGCGTGGGAAGTCAAAATCCCCGCGGAACCGACGTGGTTCATAGGGTAAAGGCACATCTGCCTTCAGCTGGGCTCTGCTTTTTTGTCCATCATGGGGTACCTGAAACGAGTCGTTGTAGCCCACCATGTCGATACTCAGAACCACGAAGCCCTGCCGGGCAAAGTCGATACCCCTGGCCGGAATAGATCCTGTGGGGCCGTTCTGCAACCGCCCGAACTCCCAGTGGCCATGGGGCATCAGGATGGCGGGATAAGGTCCAGGTATACCCAGAGGCGAGTAGAGGTTTCCAGTGACCAGAAAGCCGGGCAAACTCTCAAAGTACACTTTGGCCACCTTGAAGCCTTCGGCTTCGACCTCACCAAAGATCCTGGCGTTGAGAGGTGTTCGCGGTGGTTCCGGCTGCAGCCCCGCCGAAAGCAGGAGTTTGTTGCGGACCTGGGCCTTTCTTGCCTCCCACTCCTCCAGGTTCTTCACCTGTTTCAGGCGCAACTCGTAATGATCAGCGTCGCGGAGCCCCGTTGCCCTCATGTCAGCTCGTTGGGCTGGTAACGGCGAAAGCGTGAGGCTAATCCAAAGACAGCAGAGAATAATCTTGACGGGCAGGCGCGAGTACAAATAAGTTTTCATAAGTGTGATTCAGACTAAACTCGCTGGGCTGGCAGGTCAACCTGGATAATCTCGACCACCAAGCCACCAAGGACACTAAGACAAACCCAAGAATCTTTTATTTCTTAGTGCTCTTGAAGTTTTGGTGGTGAATTCACAATTCCGCCTGTTCGAATTTTGAGGTTCGAGCAACAGATCCTTCATAGGCCAAGGGGCGGGTTAACTCTGGGTGGCGATTCCGGAACGAGGAAAGGCTGTGCCCCTGATCTGATTCACAAAGACAGCCATACGTGCCATCGCCGTTTTAATATCGTCCAGCGAGGTGGCAAAGCAGCAGCGCACGAAACTCTCTCCGCACGGTCCAAAGGCATTTCCTGGGACCACCGCCACCTTTTCCTGTTCGAGGAGTTTCAGTGCGAAGGCTTTGGAGGTCATTCCTAAATCGCCGATAAAAGGAAAAGCATAGAAAGCACCCCGGGGGAGATGACACGGCAACCCCATCTCGGTAAAGCAACGGCACATCAGGTTTCGGTTCAGTCGATAGCGAGACTTCGCTTCCTCCAAATCCCACTTGGGGTTAGCGAGGGCCTCGATAGCCGCGACCTGGCTGAGGGTTGGGGCACACAGCATCGTGTACTGATGAATCGTCGTCATTGCCTGGGTCAATTCCACCGGTGCACAGCAGTAGCCGATTCGAAATCCGGTCATTGCCCAGGCCTTCGAGAAACCATGGAGCAGTATGGTTCTCTCTCTCATTCCCGGGAGTGAAGCGATACTCCTGTGTTGACCTTCATACGTCAGTTCAGCGTAGATCTCATCCGTAATCACCAGGAGATCGTGTTGAAGTGCGAGCTCAGCCAGCTTCTCAATTCTTTCATCCGAAAGAGCGGCGCCGGTCGGATTGTTCGGATAGTTCAGCACGAGAGCCTTGGTCTTCGGGGTGATCTTGGCCTGCACCGCCTCGGGTTCAATCTCGAACCCGCTGGAAGCCAGAGTTTCGACGACGACCGGAATCCCGTAGGAAAGCTGAATTGTTGGCTCGTAAGACACGTAAGAGGGCTGGTGGTAGATGATTTCGTCTCCAGGATCAACGATCGCACGGATCGCCAGGTCCAATCCTTCACTCACACCAGTCGTCACCAGGATCTCTGTGG
>JAUWTT010000078.1 GCA_030614585.1 Acidobacteriota bacterium | reverse complement strand
AGGTTATGCCCTGACCAGGGAAGGGAGGGTGAGAAAGGTTGGCCCGTGAGGATCCATTACTGTGTCTCAGTGAGTTGGAGCCTTCGGATTGGCGCTTTTGAATTCGGGCAGTTGAGCTGTTACCCGGGGAGGTAGTAGTTCACAGAACCGCTTTTGGAGTACTTTGACGGTTAAGGGATTCCGCCAACGTACAAGTGTTTTTTGCAGCAGGATAGCAAATGTATTTAGCTTACTGGAACCTTAAGGAAAAACCCTTCGACAATACACCTGACCGGCGCTTCCTTTATCGTTCGCCTAATCATGCAGAAGCTTGGGAGAAGTTGATGTGGGCCATAACGGGTGGTAAGCCGTGTGCCATGCTCAGCGGGGAGTATGGCTGTGGAAAGACCGTGTTGATGCGGGCGATTGCTGCACAGCTGGAGCCGGCCAGGTTTAATGTAGCCCTGATCAACTACCCGTTGTTCGAAGGCGATGGTTTCTTGCGGGACATCATCGTGCAATTTGGCCATCGCCCTGTTTCCGAGGACAGATCAGGGCTTTTCCATGAGCTTTCTCATAAGCTCACGGAAGTGGCGAGCTCGGGGAAACGGAGTCTGCTAATCATCGATGAGGCGCAGGTGGTTGAAGAACCCCAGGTTTTTGACGATCTGAGGCTGCTGGCAGACCTGCATCCGGAAGCCGGTGCCCTTCTGAGTGTGGTGCTGGTTGGTCAACCAGAGCTTAGAGAGTTGGTTGGCCGGTATCCGCTGCTGGAGCAGCACATTTCGGTCCGCTGCCATCTACATCGATTCGATTTGAAAAATACAGCTCGTTACGTATCTCATAGACTGAGAATCGCTGGAGGTCAGGCAGGCCTTTTCAGTGAGGAAGCTCTGGAGTTAGTCCATCACCATTCCGGGGGAGTTCCTCGCCGGATCAATAATGTAGCGGACCTGTGCCTCCTGGAAGCGTGTCGCCGTCAGGCACAGAAGGTAGACGGCGAGATAGTCAACTATCTGCATTAGGGAGAACGAATGGGCTTCAGAGGTCGTGATCTTCTGAGACGAGTGTCTCTTGTCGACAGCCGTGATCGGGATGCAGGCCATCCCGGTGATGCCTCTCGAAACGTGGTTCTCGTGGAAGGAATTCCTGGCAGATTTCGAGGACTCAAGAAGGCCTTGGGGCCCCTGGGTTTCGATACCGTATCTGTCGGGAACGAGGGCAACGCTTTGGATCTGATTGGCAGAGATCAGCCTTCTCTCGTTTTTTCTTCTATCGATTTGGAGGCGAAGGGGCTTGAGGGTTACGAGTTGTGTTATTGGGAGGGTGAGAAACCTCCAGTGCCCCTCGTCTATGTTCGCGCCTCTGACAACGAAGATGACCTTCTGGAAGAGAAGGTGGAGCAGGCACTAAGATTCCTCGGCAAAGAAAGGAATCAAGCCCCACCATCGCCCGAGTCATCCCGCGGTGAGTCCGTTGCCGGGAATACCGTAGAGCCGGCCGAGGCGGAAATGTGTGGTTCAGCACAGCCTCAACCGGAAGAGCTTGCCGAAGCCGAGCAGAGTGAAGCCGGGACTTCTTCGGAGAGGCATTTAGTTTTCTCGGAACTTGCATCTGCAGAGGACATCATCCAGGGCTTTCGAACGGTGGAGGAAGAGGACATCGGCCTGGGAGGTAAGCATGAAGGCCTCGTTGGAACTGTAGTTTCAGGAAAGCCGGCTGCGTCTTATGAATCATTCGGGATTAAAAAGCCGGAAAGTGAGAGCCGACACGACAGGACGACACTCGAGGAGTTTCGCGAGGAGTTCCGCGCCTTGAGTAAACCCCAGCGTGAGGCACCTGAGGAGGAAAGTCCGTATAAGAGTGTCGATCATATTTTCGAGCAATTCCTAAAGGTTGAGCATGAGGTCCGTTCCCAGGGAGAGAGCAGAATAGGTAAGGAAAAGGTTGGAACTCCTTCCCTTGAGACAGTCGAGGAACGCCCTTAGGCCAAAGTTCTTGCTGGGGGTTCCGTGTATCAGAGGGCCGCGGACTATGTTCTCAACTCCATTCGGATGCTCAATGAAGGAGATGCTCCTGACCTGAAGTTGGGCGAGGCTCTGGTTGGAGAGATTGTTTCGTCTCTTGGTCAAGACAGAGAGCTGTTGATGGAAGCCACGACCCGCGATCAGGAGTTCTCCGTCAGTGGGCACAGCGTGAATGTGACGATACTGTCGCTGAAGCTTGCTGGAACACTGGGATGGGGTTTTGCCAAGGTTCAGCGTGTCGGCCTGGCGGCTTTGATTCACGAGATCGGGGTAACGAAACTCCCGGCGGGATTGACTCAGAACCAGTCCACGCTGGGTAACGACGAGTTGAACCTTTTGCGGCGGCGGCCCGCTCTTACCGCGCAGCTATTAATGGAGAGTCAGTCGGGCTACGAGTGGTTGGCCGAAATTACGGGACAGGTGTACGAGCGAGAAAACGGCTCAGGGTTTCCGCTGGGTCTCAAGGGCAATGAAATATCAGAGGAAGCGAAGCTTATCGGTCTTGCCGACTTCTTCGAAGTGTGCATTCATAAGAGACCTTATCGTGCTCCGCTGAGCGGATATCAGACGTTATTCGAGCTGACCACAGATTATGCCGATTGTTTCGGTGATCGCATTGTCAAGGCACTGATCAAGAGCTTTTCCCTGTACCCGTATAACGAATGTGTTGTCCTGGATAGTGGCGAGATCGGTCGTGTTATTGACATCAACCCGGAGAAGCTCTCGAGACCAGTTGTCGAAATCCTCTTCGATGATGAAGATACCTTGACGGTTGAGCCGAGAACGGTGGATCTCGCTGTGGAACCTGAACGATATATCGCAAAGGCCATTTCTATTCAGGCTCTCCCATTTTGAGGTAAGTCCCAAGTACCAACTCCCAATTCCCAAGCACCCGGCACCAAATCCCTAACGAGACGGACATAATGAACTCAATATCCCAACTGCCAAAAAACCCTTAACTGACTATACTCCAATAGGTTAGATAGGTCATGTCCTGAGATGCGAAATCTAGATTTGATTGGAACTGGTTCTTGGGAATTGGGATTTGAGAATTGGAATTTGAGATTTGGGAATCGGGTACTCTCTTCTCATCCTTAATCTGCGCTTTTTTCAGCCTCGTGTGCTATAAACTCGACTAGGAGCTGGTTTGTCTGGCCGGGCTGTATTGGTCTGCGTTTGGACGGTTATCTGCTTCTCTGGGGACGATACCTGACAGGAGTGATTCGCAATGTACCTCGAGTATTGGCGACTCAAGGAAAAACCCTTTGAAAATACCCCGGACCGGCGGTTCCTGTATCCATCAGAGAACCACCGGGACGCACTTTACAAGCTGCTGTATGCCATTACCGGTGAGAAAGGGTGCGCCATGCTGAGTGGAGAGTCTGGTTGTGGAAAGACCGTTCTGGTTCGGACCGTTGTCAATGAGCTGGATCTGAACAGCTATGAAATCGCTCTCATCAACTACCCTTTCTTTGACAGGAATGACTTCTTGAAGGAGGTGGTTCATCAGTTTGGCAGGGAGCCAGGTGAAAGGAGCAGGGTCGAGTTGTTCAGGGAGTTGTCTCAACTGTTTTATGAGAACGTTACACAAGGGAAGAAGAATATCCTGATCATCGACGAAGCTCAAATCATTGATGACCCACAAGTTTTCGAAGAGTTGCGGCTCATCCTGAATATCCAGTTGGAGGACCGCTTCCTCATTAATGTTCTCTTGGTGGGGCAGCCCGAGCTTCGAGAGAAAACCATGTTGTACCCTCAATTGGACCAGCGAATTGCCATAAAGTGCCATCTCCACCGCTTTGATCATGAGAATACTGCAAAGTACGTAGCCCATCGCCTGAAGGTGGCGGGGTGCGAACGTGAGATCTTCACGGAGGAGGCCTTGTATCTGGTTCACAAGATCTCGAATGGAGTTCCCCGTCGAATCAACAACGTTGCCGACCTGTGCCTTTTGGAGGGCGCTACACGCAAGCTCAGAAGCGTAGACGGCGAGGTATTTAAGTACATTGTCTAACGGTCACAGTGTGATGTTTCGATGAGTTTTACAAATAGTGCGCTTTTGCGCCGGTACCGAGACGTATTTGAGGCAGAAACTCTTCCTCGCGTTGAGGCACAGGAAGGGGCCGGCTCGCTCGGAGAGATTCTGGTTGCCGAAGGAGACGCCTCCGAACTTGAACATATAGCCTCCATTCTCAGAACCCTGAAGTTCAGCGTCCTCCAAGCTCACGACGGCCAGACTGCATTAAGGTTGGCCCAGCGGCACGCACCACTGATGGTCTTGTCTTCCCTGGATTTGCCGGGCCTCGATGGGTACAAGTTGTCGCAGCGGTTGAGGGAGTCGAAGAACACCGAAGGGATTCCCTTCATGTTCATTGTGGAGCCGGGGCAGTTGCCCGACAGGATCGTCGGACACCAGACTTATGCCCACGATTACATTCAGAAACCGATTTCGATCCCAGATTTCAAGAGCCGGATCAATTTGTTGGTGAACCTTGCCCGAGGGAGTTCTTCTGAGCAAGGAGGCAGCACCGCTGAGGGGGGAGGTCCGTTTTTCGACCATACAGTTCCCCAGCCTCAAGCCGAAAGCAGGGTTGGGGATGTGAGTAAGCCGGCCAATGCGATGAGCTTGCGAGATGAGAATCCCGCCTCGATCGGTGATCTAGTCGAGGAATTGAGATCCCTGATGCGGGAGTTTGATAAATGCCTGGGCACTCTTGAGCGAAGTTTGGCTGCTGGCTCGAGTGGGGTGGCCGGGGAGGATCGACGGCCCTCGGGACGGTCGGATCGGGATCTGCAGCAATTCAGCCAGGTTCGGGGGATGCACACAATGGCAAGGAAGGAAGACCCTGCCGGTGAGGGACGGCTGGGGCAACAGGAACCCAAAGGTGGGGTGACTAACGAGAACAGAAGGCCGTTGGAGCTTGTCACCGACCCTTCAGTTGTCACCGGTGACGGACTCTCCCGAACCAGAGCGGAGACAGGTGGCCGGCAAGCTAGTGACTGCGTGGAACGTTATCGAGCGGAGTTCCAGGAAAGACATCGCAATGAGGAGACCGGCCTCGCCGAAGGGCAAGGCAGCGCAGGGGGATTGGATTCACTTTTCGAGTTGTTCCTTGGCCCCAGGAGTGGGCGTGTCGCCCGGTCTGAGCTGCAAGAAGAAAGTCTCTTGCCTGATGGCCCAGGGCAGCTGAACTCCGAATCGTTTCCAGCGGAGGACGGTGAGGAATCCCTGGCTTCTCCGATTAGAGGAGAGATCGGGTCGCGTCGGCCAGTCGAAGGAAGTCTTGACCATCAACGGTTTCAGGCAGTGGAAAAGCGATCACAATCGGCGCAACAGCTTTACTCTCGAGCAGTCGCGTCCGTTCTGGAGTGGATCAAAGAGGCTGAATCAAGGACTTTGCCTGGACTTGATTCGGGTTGGGCTCTCGCAGCCGATATTGTTGGGGCACTCGAGCACGACTCGGCTCTTTTGTTGGCTGCGACAGATCGATTTCAGGAGTTCTCGGTTTCGGCCCACAGCGTCAATGTAGCCATCCTTTCGGTTCGTTTTGCAGACACAATGGGGATGGCCAGTCGATTTCAGGAGCGGATTTGTTTAGCAGCCCTTCTTCACGAGATTGGCGTGGTGCGGTTGCCCGAGGATCTGATGTTCAAGAAAGACCCTCTGTCGCCAGAAGCGTTGCAGCTTTTGCGAAGTAGGCCCTTATTGTCCTCGGAGGTTCTGCATGCGCTCGGGGAATCCTCTGGAGATTTGGCCGAAATAGTTGGACAGGTATTCGAACGCGCTAACGGGGCTGGTTCACCGTTGGGACGAAAGGGAAACGAAATAAGAGAAGAGGCTAGAATCCTGGGGATTGTGGATGCTTTTGAGACCTGCATTCATAGCCGCCCCTACCGAAAAGCCTTCACTGGTTATCAGACCCTGCAGGAGTTTTCGACCGACCCAACAGCCCCGTTTGCCGATGACGAGGTAAAGACGCTGATCCGGAGCGTCTCGCTGTTTCCATACAACGAGCTTCTGCGCCTGAGTAATGGCGAAGTGGTCCGGGTCGTGGATATAAATCCTGAGAACTTGTCCCGTCCGGTTGTGGAGATTGTCAGGGGGAAGCCGGGCCCCGTTCCGAATGCATCAAAACTGCTGGACCTTGCGGAAAGTCCGCCCCTTCAGATCTCAGAAGTGATCAGCCTTGAACGGTTGGCCCAACCTTAGTGGTGGGCACCGGTCCTGGGTCCGGTGGTTCTGACGCTGGAGGTTGGCGTGAGTCAGATATACGTGATCGCACCTGGATACGAAACCTATGACTATTGATGGGGTAGTTGCTCGAGAACTGGTAACGCATCTGGACGGCCGGGGTTTTTTTCGGGAGATCATCAGAGCAACGGATGATTCCTTTGCTGAAGGGTTTGGGCAATGGAGTCACTCTCTGATGTATCAGGGAGTGATAAAGGCCTGGCATATTCACCAGAAGCAGGTTGACTGGTGGTATGTTGCTTCAGGAGTTCTCAAGGTGGTGCTTTATGATAAGCGGCCCGATTCTCCCACCTCCCGCGTGCTCATGGAACTCCTGATGGGGGAAGGACAATCCCCGCAGGTCCTGCGGATACCTCCGGGCGTTGCTCATGGCTGTAAGTGTGTGAGCGGGCCTGCCAACCTGTTCTACATCACTTCGAACACCTATGATCCTTCAGATGAGGGACGCATCGCTCATGATGATCCTGACATAGGTTACGATTGGCTGGCTTCCCCACCTATTAAATAGTTCCAGTGTGGCCGCGTGAGAGAAAGTGACCAGCATCAAGGGTTTCCGGATGCCCATCCTGAACGAGTTTCTGCTTCAGCGGAGAGCGGGTTGGCCCTGCACTTACGGCCAAAAGCTGGAATTGCCATCGCTGTGATGAGAATCGCAAGGCGGGTCCGGAAAAGAGTTATACACTCGCGTCTTAGTTCAACTTGAGAACTGACCGATGATCAATAAAGTACTGATTCTGAGTAGTCTTTTGTCTTTGTTTGCCTTTGGCCTAATCCTGTTGACCTCCCATTGCAGCACGGATCGGGAACAATCCCTAACCCGCGCTCTGTTGCCGCTTCCAGAGGAAGCAAAGACGATAGATGCGGCTGGGCATTTTGGTGGACAACTGCGTTATGCATTGGCAGGGGAACCAGAGACGTTCAACTATGTAGCCGCTATCGAAGTGCGGTCCCGTACCGTGGTCGGCCTGACCACCGCCTCATTGCTGGAGTTTAACCCGGGTGACCAGCGGGTCGCGGACGGTCTGGCAAAGTCCTGGGAATTCAGCCCCGATGGAAAGGAACTTCGGATCCAACTTCGACAGGGAATCCGATTTTCCGATGGGGAACCACTCACTGCAGACGACGTTCTCTTTACGTTTGAGCGCCTTTATGACGAAGAATCGTCGAACGTTCTCAAAGACGCACTGATGGTAGGTGGAGAACCCCTCCAGGTTGAGAAGGTCAGTGATTTCGAGATCGTGATCAGGTTCTCCAAGCCTCATGGGGGCGCCGAATACTTGCTCTCGAATATTCCGATTCTGCCAAAACACCTGCTGAAGGACCACATTAAGCCGATTGAACAGGCGTGGACTTTGGATACGCCGCCTGAAGATATGGCAGGACTTGGGCCTTTTGTTATTGCCGAGCACTTCCCGGGACGGAGAACCGTGCTGAGATACAATCCGCATTATTGGAAGGTTGATTCTGAAGGACGGAGGCTCCCGTATCTTGACGAGATTGTCTTTGAGTTTATTGAGGATCGGGATACGCAACTTCTGAGATTCAAGGCGAAGGAGTTGGACATCCTTGATCAACTACTCCGGCCAGACGACTTTCAGATGCTGGTCGGTTCAGTTGGAGTTTCCACAGAGGATGTTGGCCCGTCGGCCAATCTGATGGGGTTCTGGTGCAATCTCAACCAGGGGCTGAATCCTGAGACCAATAAACCATTTCTGGATCCCGTGAAGAGCGAGTGGTTTCAAAACAGGGGGTTCCGTCAAGCTTTGAGCTGCAGCATTAACCGCGCTGACATTGTTCGAAATGTGTATACCGGTTATGCCTCTTTGGCAACGACTCTGATACCGGCTTCAAACCGGAACTGGCACGCCGCCAATATTGATGGGTTTCAATTCGATCCAGCAAAAGCCCGGCAACTCTTAAGCAGTACCGGATTTTCGTGGAAGGGCGGACACGGTTCGGAGACCCTTTTGGATCCAGCCGGCCGAGCAGTTGAACTTGAGATTCTCACGCGCACCGATGATGTTGCGGGGCGGACGGCGGCTATGATCCAACAGGACCTGGAAGCTCTTGGTATCGCTGTATCGATTCGCCAGGAAGAAATGCGGGCGGTGATTGGCCAGATTATGAGGGCACGTGACTACGACACGGCTCTTATGAACATGGATTTTCCCATCGAGCCGTCCGATATTATGA
This sequence comes from Acidobacteriota bacterium, assembly GCA_030614585.1. Classification (GTDB taxonomy): domain Bacteria; phylum Acidobacteriota; class UBA6911; order RPQK01; family JAPXNP01; genus JAUWTT01. Next base: position 2,529 of record JAUWTT010000078.1, on the reverse strand, counting down.
ATGTCCTTTCTTCCGGCGGAGCAATGCACGTATGGAACCCCTTGCAAGTACGGCCTGCTTCAGACTGGGAAGCTCGTATCGACGAGTTGATGTTGCTTCAAGGCACGCTGCTTGATCGCGACAGGAGATATGACGCTTTTCATGAAGTACAGGAGATCCTGGCTTTGGAAGTTCCGTTCATACCGATTGTGAACCGCAATATTCTGGTGGCCTGGCAGCCGCATATCAAGAATCTTCGCCCCGCAAGTGTTTTCCCTTATGGATTGAGCGAAATTTGGGCCGTGTATCTGGTACCCTGAAATAGGCTCGGAACGTCGGGCCTTGGGGGGTGTCCTTTTGGGCAAAATACCCTGGAGCTGATGGGGGAGTCGTTACCAGATGATCCGGTTCGCCTGGCGGAGAGCATTAGAATCAATTCCCGTACTCATCGTACTGTCGTTCATCGTCTTCGGGCTTTTCAAGCTCGTGCCTGGTGACTACCTCAGTGAGATGGAACTGAACCCTACTATTTCAAGCGAAACCGTCGAGAAACTCCGTCATGATTATGGGCTCGACCGCTCTCTCCCGGTTCAGTACTGGCTCTGGCTGAAGCAAATCGTAAAGGGGGATTTCGGATATTCATTTGCACAGCGCAGACCTGCGTCCGACTTGGTTATGGAACGGGTTGGAGGTACCTTGGTCTTGACGGCGTCCGCCTTCTCCCTCGCGCTCTTCCTGGCTTTGATTCTAGGGTTAATTTCGGCACTGAACGTAGGACGCTGGCCTGACGGACTCAGTTTGTGGCTATCGTTGGCCGGGCTGTCCCTACCCACCGTCCTTGCCTCGATCGGGTGCCTGTATTTTGCATATTGGACGGGATGGCTACCGGTCGGGGGAGCGGATACCTGGAGACATCTGATCCTGCCTTCGATCACATTAGCAATTCCTTCGGCAGCATTCCTCGCACGAACGCTTCGGCTCGAGTTGATCGATACGCTGGGACAGCCGTATGTCCGGGCCGCTGTAGCCAAAGGTTTGCCCGAATGGAGGGTGGTTTGGCATGCGTTGCGGAACGCCGCTAATCCCGTGATCTCTCTTGCTGGTGTAACCCTTGGGGGGTTGCTCAGTGGGGCTGTCGTAGTTGAAAAGGTCTTCGGTTGGCCCGGACTTGGTTCGCTGATCGTGGACTCACTGCTCATGAGAGACCTTTATGTTGCACTTAACTGTGTATTGTTGGCTTCCTTTTTTGTCATTGTCGCCAACTTCTTCGCTGATCTATTGCTGGCGTTGAATGATCCGAGGGTTCGGTGCCGATGAGAAGGTATCTGCTGTATCTCGCTGCTGGAATACTACTGGTGCTATGCTTTGCAGCGCTCGTGACTCCGTTTCTGGCACCCTACTCTCCTAAACAGCAGTTCAGGGAGTTTTCGCACTCGCCCCCAACCCGAGTTCATTTTCTGGATCCTGAAAGTGGCTTACCTGCCCGGCCATTCGTTTACTCCAACACAGACGTATCGAACTCAAGGGGTAGTATCAGCAGTGAGCGCACCGGGGACAGAGTTACTGTCCGCTTCCTGGTTAAGGGTGTGCCCTTCAGGATACTTGGTGTCAACTCCGGCACTCATCTCTTCGGTCTGGAAGATCCTGACCAACCCGTCTTCTTGCTGGGTAGTGACTCGCTTGGACGGGACTTGTTCTCTCGTATCCTCTACGGATTGCGGTTTTCTCTTGTGGTTGGTCTGCTAAGCATCGCTGTGACAGTTTTGATCGGGACGTTTTCGGGTACTTTGGCTGGTTGGAGAGGAGGCTGGGTTGACTCTGTGATCATGCGCATCTGCGACTTGTTCCTCTCGTTGCCCGGGCTGTTTCTGATCCTCGGAATCAGAGCCGTGTTCCCACTTCGGATGTCTGCCTCGAATACGCTTTGGATGATGGTCTTCATCTTCGCTCTATTCGGTTGGGGAGTTGTGACACGAGTTGTGCGCGGGCAGGTTCTTTCGTTGAAACAGCGTGATTATGTCCTGGCAGCCCGAACGATGGGTGCGTCAGATTGGCACATTGTGACCCGCCACGTTTTGCCCTTCGCTTCGAACTATTTGATGGTGCAGTGTACGCTGTTCGTGCCGCTCTTCATTCTCGGTGAGATAACGATGTCGTTCTTAGGGGTGGGTGTGCAAGAGCCGGATGTGAGTCTGGGCAACTTACTGATAGCAGCCAGATCTATCAGCGCCATGACGCAACATCCATGGGAAATGGCCCCCGCCCTCCTGGTCTTTGTCCTGGTCTTCTGCTTCAACTTTGTTGGAGACGAGTTGAAAGCCCCTGGGTGGGTGCGTCCGCAGTGGTGGTAGGGGGACTGGGAGCTGGGAGCCTGACGAAAGTGCGAGGTGCGAAGTTCGAAGTTCGAAGTGAAACGACGAACGACGAACGACGAACTGGGAGCTGGGAGTTGGGGAACGACGAAGTACGAACGACGAACTGGGAGCTGGGGACTGGGAGCTGGTGTCAGTGTTTTGGCAACTTCGTCGCTAGCTTAATCGTAAACTTAGT
>JAUWTT010000495.1 GCA_030614585.1 Acidobacteriota bacterium | reverse complement strand
GGATGTTAAGGGACAACTGGCCTGATCAATTCAACTCGACTGTCTTTGAGATCTTTCCGGCCCATCGAGAGCTGTAATTGACTTCGACTGGACCGTGTCCCGATATGAGAAACTGGTGCTCCACTTTTCCAAAACCGGGGACGACCAGGAATTGCAACTCGGGGCGATGCTCCTTATAGGTGACGTTGTCTCGATGAGCGTCGTTCAAAGTGCCTCCTGCCAGGACCGTGGCATTCGTACCCGATACGGTCAGCATGTCTTTTGGATACAGCTTGTGCTTCTGCGACAGTGAACTCATGGTTGGAATTGCCTTGGCATTGTGAAGGCGAGTCCGGACACGGTACAGGTTGTCACTGATCTTTTCAACGTCGAATACGTCGAGTGACACCTCGGGGGTGTTCTTGGCTGAAAAGATGATGGCCATCGCGTTACGGTGGACCAGGTCTTTGAGCATGAAAGGCGCGGGGAGCCGGGAGCTAAACTTCACCCAGCCACCAATCTCGATTTCTCCGTAGGTGGGGTGTTGGTAGGGAGTCCAATCCTTGTACAGCTCTCCCTGAGCAAGATTGTCGTTGAACTTCAGGCGCTCACGAGCAGAATCAGGATTCCCCCGACGGTTATCCCCCTCCTCCTCCTTTCCGCGATCCTGTGTTTCTGCATGAGTCTTGAATGACTCCTGGGAAGTCTGGTAAAGCTCAGCAACGAACCCGAAAACACCATTTGAGCCAACCATCCACTGGAGAAAATCGCCATAGGTTGAGTAGAGATCCTTCCAGAGGATCATGTATTTGTAGCCCGGGGTAATGCGCTCAGCCTGTTGGCCCAGGTAGTCGTAGACTCTTATGTCCTGTTGGGGGTATTCACCCTGGGCTTTTGCACTTGGCCCACGCAAGTACATTCCGCCTGTATTGTGTAATGCCCATGCGATGGCAATATTCGGGCGTTTCCGAATGTATTCTGCGATGGCTTTGACCCCGACACCTGAAAACGGAAAGTCACCTGCTCCGCGCTGGACATAGTCTGGCATCCAGTCAGAGCCCCAGTTACGGTTAGTATCAACGTAACCTTCCGAGTCTTCGTTGATTCTGCCGTCGCCATCGTTATCAATGCCCTCCCGGCCCAGCATTCTCCACTCGCCGATCTCTCCAGGTTTCACTTCGATCATCAACCGTGGATCTTCAGGATCAGTCTTATATCGGCCGAAGGGGTCTCGCATGCGCATCATGCAGATATTTCCGTCTCCATCCAGGTCCTCAGGAAAGTCCTCGTCGATAAGGCCATCTTTATCATCGTCCTTCGGTCTTCGGAGCCCGCGATTACTGCTTGAAGTGTTGGCGTCTGCAAAGAAGTGATAGCGCCCATCCACGTTGACAATAGGTATGACGTAGATGGCGTTCTTGTCGACGAGTTTCGTGATCTCGTCATTGTGGCCGTATTTAGCGAGTAGATAATCGAGAAAGTACAGAACTACTTCAGTTGCCTGGAGTTCGTTTCCATGGATGTTGGCGTCTACATACACTCCCGGTTTAGCAAGCTCGGCGCCAGTCGCAGGATTGTTGATCGTGAAAGCGTAGATTGTGCGACCCTCTTCGCTCTTCCCGACTTCGTCCAGGTGAGTCAAGTCTGGGTATGCCGCATGAAGGGCCCTGAGTGCCTCGACAACCTTTTCGTATGAATAGTAGTAGTCAAAACTGAGAGGGACTCTGATCTCCGGTTCGTCCATCTGACCGAAGGCTGGAAAGCTGAAGAAGAGGGAGATCAGGATTATCGCAACTTGGATTCTCATTGGGCACCTCCGAGTTGAACAGGCTTTTCATCAGTCCAGGCAATGGAAGTGGAAGCTTTGGCAGTGAGCTGCTCCGGATGTGCCGTTCGAACGATCCAACTGACTACTTGGGTGCTGTGGCCTCCAATCGATTTGATCAGGTTTCTCTGCTTTCCTTCCAGAATCTCATGTTCTGAACCCTCCAGTGTCACAACGACTGGGATGATCCGCGTGTTTCTTTGGCCCATTGCTGTCGGATACGGAAAGTAGCCTGTGTTTTCCACCCAGACCTTGATTCTATAGAGGCCAGAGCCCAATGCTTTCGCCTCAGCCTTGACGATCTTGATGCGAGCCATCTTCTCAGACAGATGGAGAACCCAGGGCACCTGCCCCTGCAGGAGTTCGCGGATCATTTCAGCCGGAGGAGTAGTAGCTGCAAAAGGAACCGGCCCGCCGATCTCAACCGGCCCCAGGGTCGGATGATCGTAAGCTGTCCAGCCCACAAAACCTGCCCCTTCCAATTGCTGGTCACTGAACGCCAGCAGAGCCTCCTCCTTCGGGTCCGCACCGCCTTCATCCTTGGCCTTTGGCCTGTTTTTAAGAATCTCAGCCATGCGCTTTGTTGTCATTTGCCCTCCTTTAAGGGCCTCCATGACTCGCTTGGCCGGGAACTGGACTGGGGCATTGGAAGCCTTCAAGAACTTCTCTATTTTCTCCTCACCGAGGGCAAGAAACTCTTCGTTGGACATTTCTGCGAGCTTGTCAGGAGTGAGTTCTTCTTCACCCTCTTTTTCTTTCTCAACTTCGGGGAGCGTCCAGAAATCCATGCTGAAAGAAGGTAAACCAAGGTGGTAGTAAGCCCAGAGTTCAAATGAGCCATCCCTGGCAGGAGCGGACTCCAGGCGCTTCCCGTCGAGTTCTTGCTCTTTCAGAAACTCTGTGAAGTCTTCGGAGAGAGACTTGTAGAACTTCAGATCCTCGGGTAGAGGATTGACCACCGCTCCGAGCCCCAGAAAGCTGGCGATCATGGCCTCGGTGAGCTGCATCCCCGGAGGCATCCTGGGCTGCATCAACTCTTTGACTTCATCGATCGTATAGGTCCTATCCGTGTCAACTCCAAGACGTTTGCCCATGCGCTCGGGAATCTTGATGTTGCTCAGATCTGCCGAGCCCTGTCTTCCGCCACGCGGTGGAGTCCGGCAGAAATTGCCGGCCCCGAACGCGAATGTCATCCCGATTTCCGGGTGTTCAAAGACAAACCTGAAGAGGTTGAAAGACTCTGCTTCACTACCTGCCCAAGGTCCGCCAGTTTCAGTGTGGGCTTTGAAGAGATGGGGGAAATTAATGCCGATGTTGACGCCGCCAGGACCGTCCTCGTTGTACTCTCCATCTTGATCGTTGTCCAAGCCTTCTGTGTAGAGCTTGTAGACCCCCTTTTCACCCTTGGAACCGTCAGCTTTCTTCATCAACCGGGGTTCGGAGGGGACTTCAACCCACGTTCCTTCAGGATGCTGGACGCGCATGCCTGTAATCAGTCCATTCCCATCCAGATCTTCGACTCCATCCTCATCTGTCGCGTCGTCCATATCGTCGTTGAATGGCGTGGTGTTGCGCGTGTCCATCCGCAGCGGCGACTCGAAGTAATTGATCGCTGCGTCCGGGTTTCCAGCCGGAAGTATGTACCAAGTCCTGTCTTCACGAACCTCAGGTTTGGCAATGACTTCCTGGATCAGGAAAACGGCTGCTTCACTAGAGATGGGGATCGTTCCCTCCAGGTTAGCGACCACAAGGATCGCCGGCAGGGTCTTTTCGTCCTGCTCCGTTTCCGGCCCGATTTCCAGGAGGTTGAGAGCTCTGCCTCCAGAGCTCAAAGCGATTTCGTGGACCCGTGTGATTTCCAGGTGAGCCTTCGCAATCGTGAGTACAGTCTCGTTAAGCTGTTCAGGTGTGTGGTAGCGATCAAAGCTGATGCCTGTCTGACCTGTCAGGTTCAGTGACATAGCTAAGAGCACTGCAATAAACAACAGGAGGTATCTTCTTCGCATCGCGCCCCCAATCCATCGTTAATATCCGGCGGGATTGTATGTCCCCCGAGGAGTGTAATCAAGGG
>JAUWTT010000251.1 GCA_030614585.1 Acidobacteriota bacterium | reverse complement strand
CCGAATGGTCACTTGCAGCTCGATCAGAAGGTCATTCAATTAGCCGCCCAATCGATTATTGACTAGGCTGCAGAAGAACCTCAGGGATAAGGATGAGGATTACTCAATGGCGGAGACAGAACTATCGCATAGAGCTCTCCAGGGATTGAATGGAGTAATTCATGATTCCATTTTAGAAACACCTAGCTGCCCCCATTCTTCCTTCTGCAAAGAATGAGGCCGAGTGCCGTGAGGACAATGGCAACGCATCCCCAGTATCAGAGGAACCCCGGAAAGCTGGTATACCACGTGAGATCCAAGTGCCGGAGAATGACTACGAGGAGTAGAGCCAAGGCATAGTAAACCACACGCCTCATACTCTGAAGATGCGAATGCCGAGAACTAGCCTGTCCCTTTTCAATCCCTACCGCTCCATGATCGACAACGCGCGCGCTGGATTGTGAACCGTTAGCAATTCGATTTGAGATTCACTGAAACCAGCTGATTTTAGAAGCGGGATAAACCCTTCGAAAAGCCAGTCGTAGGCCTTGGCAGGTCGGTCTCCGTACCGAAAGGAATTTCCATCGTGAGACAGAAGGACCTGTTTCACGTAACCATTTTTCTTCAGCAACGTTACGAGTTTCAGATGTTGTTCTGCATTTTCAGATCGGACACCATCAAGTTCCACCCAGGCTCCCTGTTCAGCAGCAAATAAAAGATCTTCCGGCTCTTTGACGTTATTGGCGTGGACCCAGATCCAGGCGTTGGGATGCACGCCTTCTTCCTTTAAGATCTGAAGCTGTTCCTTTACGGAATCTAGATTGTCTCCGGTGTGAGAGGCGGTCGTGAGTCCCGTCTCCCTGTGTGTAAGAGCGGCCGCTCGGACAATCTTCCTGTCGATCTCCGAGAGGGGCCCGGAGTCCACTCCAATCTTAATGAAGCCCGGACGGATTCCAGTACCCTCTATTCCATCCTCCCACTCTTTCGTCCAACGCATAGCCAGTTGCTCGGCACTTTCCTTGTAAGCGTGAGATGGAACATATTTGTCGTTAGCCGCGGCGTAATACCCGGTGTTCGTCAGGATATTGAGTCCAGTTTCTTCAGAGATGTTCTTCAAGATTTGAGGAGCCCTGCCGAAGTAGGCCGTGGTACAGTCGGCGATCGTGCCGCAGCCCAGCTCCTTGAGTTTGTGTAAGTATGGCAAGACAGCTTTGTACAGCTGCTCTTCATTGTAGGCCGGCTTCGCCGTGATCTCGGCGCCGAATAGCGACATGATGTGCTCGTGGGGAAGTGTAATACCCGCGTCTTCCGGGGTTATTGCCCCCGTCACAGTCTGAATGGTTCCAGCTGAAGTCTTGGCCATCGAGTTCGAATGAGACATTGCCATTCCTGACAACCCCTCTACGGCACAAAAGCTCGTCCCCGCCAACTGCCCCGTTTTAACTAAGAAATCTCTCCTCAGCATTCTTACCTCTTCTCCGGTCTCGAAGTTACCGCTTAAAGTCATGGACTACCTCTGAATTATGGCGCAGTTGTGGACAAAGAGAAAGGTGCAGCCAGGGGCGCGGTTAAGAGCTTCTCAACGCTTTCTAGCGCTTCTGGCACACTGGGCAATAATGAGTTCCGCGCTGTCCAACTACGGTTTTTTGAATCACGGAATCGCAACGGTAGCAACGTTCGCCTTCCCGTCCGTAGACGTTCAGCTGTTCCTGGAATCCTCCCACTTGGCCATCGCTATCGACGAAATCGTTAATCGTTGTACCCCCGGCAACAATTCCCTTTCTGAGTACATCTGGAACAGCTTTGAAAATGCGTACCTTCTCATACTTTCGGAGGTAGCGAACTCTGCGACCCGGATAGACACCAGCCTCAAAAAGAGCTTCGTCCGCGTAAATGTTTCCAACTCCGGCAATGAATCTCTGATCGAGCAGCAGGCTCTTGATGCGAAGCTTCCTGGTTCCCATCCTCTCGAGAAAACATTTCAGAGTGTAATCCTCGGAAAATGGTTCCGGTCCCAACCTGGCGAAAAGAACTCCTGCGCTCCCGTCCAAAACGTCAAACAGGTAGACCTTGCCGAACTTCCTGACATCGCGAAAAAGCACCGACGTGCCGTTTGCAAGGTGAATCTGGAAGTGGGTATGGCGATCAGGCGCATGTTGGCGGGTGCGTTGAAGACCGGTAACCGGGTGGCGGAGGAAACCGTCGGAGTCACTCTTTCCAGGATTGCGCAAGGTGAGCTGCCCTGTCATTCCCAAGTGGACGATTACTCGATGGCGCTCCAAGTCAAAGATGAGGTATTTCGCTCTTCGCCTCAAATCGCGGATCACCTGGCCAAGGAGGTGGAGACCCAACAACTCGGGATCCATCTGAAAGACCTTTGACCCATCTTCAGGGACTCCATTGATCCGCTGCCCCTTGATCTTCGGCAGGAGTCCTCTCAGGATCGTTTCGACTTCAGGTAACTCAGGCATCGTCTGGTTCAAGGAATGAAAAGTGAAAAAACTTCTCGACAATCTGAGATTATCGCACAATCCGCGGTCGAAACTGAGTTGCCGATCGACCAATGCTATAGACTCATTCGACTCGCCCACAGGATGAGCCACGATAATCACAGTGTCAATACATACCCCTGCGCCTATTCGTGTGATCTTCTTCTGCTGTTATTATGAACTGTCAGGTTTGAGTTCCGGCGGATCTGTTCTGAATGAGAATCAGATGGATCGTAAAGGTTGGAAAAACAGCTAAATCAGTGAGGGCATGACCAATGCATAAAACTATGATGGATATATACGACCTTACGGGGAAGACAGCGATCGTGACGGGGGGATCCCAAGGACTGGGAGAGAGTTTCGCTCGGGGGTTGGCCAAAGCGGGGTGCAGCCTGGTGCTGACTGCCAGGACCCTTTCCAAGCTGGAAAAGGTGGCCGAAGAAATGGCCCGGTACGGGGTAAGAGCCCTCCCGGTGCAGATGGATGTCAACAAGCGTGAAGACATCGAAGCCATGGTCAAAGAAGCCGTGGACAAGTTCGGAAAGATCGACATCCTGGTCAATAACGCAGGGATATCAGCCGTCAACGAAGCCGAGAACATGACAGACTCCGAATGGGAGAGTGTCATTCGGACCAATGTCGGCGGGGTATTCCGCTGCTCCCAGGTCGTAGGCCGGGAAATGCTGAAACAGGGATCCGGAAAGATCATCAATATCGCCTCCATGTACTCCTTCGTGGGCGCCAGTTACGTTCCGCAGGTGTCCTACACTTCGAGCAAAGCTGCCGTCCTGGGCCTCACCAGGGAGATGGCGGTGGAATGGGCACCGAAGGGTGTGCAGGTCGTTGCCTTGGCCCCGGGATTTTTCCGCTCCGCCCAGACCATATGGGCCTTTGAAGAGAATAAGGAACTGGGAGAGAAACTTCTGGCCCGGATCCCAATGGGCCGCATGGGCAAACTCGAAGAACTGGAAGGCACGATCGTCTATCTGGCCTCCGAGGCTTCCGGGTACATGGCCGGACAGACTCTTACGCTGGACGGGGGATTCCTCTCCTGGTAAAGAGCTTACTCGGGCCGGCACCCATATTTTCCGGAAGGCGAGGGGCATTTTCGGGCAGAGCCGGTTGAACAAGTTTTATTTAATGAAGCAGGTTTAAAGAAACAAAGCATGATCAAAGTTGGAATTATCGGAATGGGCATCAGGGGCAACCTCTATGCCAACACTGTCAAATACAACGCGTTTGCCGAAGTTATCGCCTTTGCCGAAGGCAACCCTGAAAGACGGCAGGCTGCAAAAGACAAATTCAGCGGGGAAGCATACGAAGACTACAGCCGGATGCTAGCAGAACAGAAGTTCGATATCGTAATCGTCGCGCTTCCAGACCACCTGCACAAAGATGCGGTAATCCAGGCCGCTTCCTCCTGATGCAATTTGCTCATAGAGAAACCCCTGGCCACCTCATACGAAGACGCCAAAGCCATGGTCAAGGCTATTAAGGAGGCCGAGGTGAAAGCCCTGGTGGGATATGAAAACCGCTGGAGCCCGGTCTTCATCACCGCCAAAGAGGCAGTGGCAGCAGGTGAACTTAAGGACATCCAGCTGATACATGCCAGGCTGAATGACTCCATATTCGTTCCGACAAAAATGCTGAGCTGGGCCACAGGGTCAACTGTAGGCTGGGTCCTGTTGCCACATACCGTGGACCTGGCCCTCTGGCTCTCCGGCAAAGAAGCCGTTTCAGTCCATGCCGTGGGGCAGAAAAAGGTGTTAACCAAGATGGGTATCGACACCTTTGATTCCATTACTGCCACCGTGGAATTCGAAGGCGGAATGGTGGGTACTTTCAGTTCCTCCTGGATCTACCCCGAGAGTATTCCGCTGATCTATGACATGCGCTTTGAGGTGCTGGGCTCACACGGAGCCCTGGAAGTGGACCTGCGGGACCAGAACATACACAAGATGACCAGCCGTTATTCGCATCCGCCCACACTGGGCCGGGATATTTACGGAAAACCGGTGGGTTTTGCGGCGGAGATGCTGAATTCCTTCATAGACAACGTGAAGGACGGCACCGAGCCCCTGGTAGATCTCGAAGACGCTCTCAACGGGGTCAATATCGTTGATACGATCCACAGGGCGGTGGTCTCGGGCGGTGTTTTGAAGCTGGAAAAATAGGGACAAGCCCGAATGGCACTGACTTAAGGCTATTTACCACAAATCAAAAGAGATACAAGGTAGCACTGTCATTTAGGGTTCAGATGGGCTCTAAACATCCCGAGCACAAGACTCTTACGGATTCTGAAGCACTCGCCGTCAATCCCGCACGGAGTGCCTCAAAATGGTGGAAAACCTGCTTAAGTCAGTGCCATTCGGGACAAGCCCTGAAAGCGCAACTTGGAAAATCTCCTGCTGCGATCTTGTGGTAGGTAAAAGAACGAATAGGCAGCCAACGCACGACCTAGTCCAGGCAGGCTTGACACTTGCCATTTGACACTTGTCATTTGAAAATGCCTTGGCTCGGGGGCTAGGACTCGAACCTAGATCGGCGGCTCCAAAGGCCGCTGTCTTACCGCTTAGACGACCCCCGACCGGGGAAGGACCCATGATAACCGATATCGAGCAGTGACGTGAAGTCTGGCAGCGATTGCCTCGCGAGGGCGATAGTCAAATGAATTGAGGACCCCGGAGCATGGGAGCGTCAACAGAAATCAACCTGCGACAGCGTAGAAGTTCTTCCCTTCTGTCAGTATAGAAGAGCGAAAGTGAACCTACGGCATTATCGAAACTCTGCAGCAGGACAGATGTCGGGATCCCATAGTTGGCCCCAACATAGGCCATCAGTCTGCCGTACGCCTCCGCTAAATCAACGGAGCCATAGCTCGTCACCGGCTGTTCTACAAGGGTCAGGCGCTGCACCTGTCCAAAGATCCCACCCCTGATCATCAGCTCGGCAAAGGGAATGTACTCACAAGAGAAGGTCCAGATGGTCCGATTCTCGGGCAGGGCCTCGAGGCAACGCACAGCTTTCTCAGCGGCTTTTCGGCTGTACAGCCTGTATCCACTCTGCAGATCGGGGTCTTGCCCACCCCAGAACCGCTCATCGGCCACCGCCCCCTTCTGAGCAAGGGAAAAGCGCACCAGATCAAGCAGGATCCTGTTGGTCAATAGTTCCCACTGCTCCCTGACCCATCCCATCGGCTTTTCGAGTGATGGGCGCGCCCCGATCACAGAAACAAGCTCATTCTCAATCTGTTTCTGGATATCGAATCCCATACTCACAAGTCTTGGGATGTCCTCTGCCACATGATCGCCGTCGCAATCTCTTGTGATAACAAATTGAAAATCATTGTCCTCCAGGATTCCGGCGAGGCCGGTTGCGATTGCACCCGCTTTGGCACGGTTTTCCGGCAGGACATGAACTGGAAGTTCCGAAAAGGAAGAATTGGGGCTGTTTAACAGTACGCGCTCAGCCGCGGAGTTTCGGTCTACGACAACAAGACTGCGTTCAGGTTGGCAGAAGAAAGCTTGGCCCCTGAAGACGGGCTCCAGGATGTTGCAGATCTGGTCTTCGGGAACTGAGGGATCGAAGTGAACCGGAACAACAACAGCCACCAGATCGCGAACTTGATCTATCGAGAGCACAACTCACCTCACAGAACCTAGTGTCATGTCAACGTTCGAGTGTCGGATAAAGTCGAGATAGTTTTATCCGAGCATCCTCAGCAGAAAACT